>JBCCYR010000404.1:0-2998 GCA_039189355.1 Pseudomonadota bacterium | reverse complement strand
TCCCAGGAAATGTAATTGAGCGAATTCATGGTTGAAGCCATTTCGGTGTAGACTTCACCGACACCCGAATACTTCCAGTCCAGGCCGATGCGGTTGGCAAGTTCGACAATCAGTTCCCAGTCCTGACGCGCTTCGCCCGGAGGGTCGATCGCCGGACGGCCAAGCTGGACCTGACGATTGGTGTTCGTGAATGTGCCCCATTTTTCTGCGTGGGCTGAAGCTGGCAGGATCACATCCGCGTGCCAGCAGGTTTCAGTGAGGAAGATATCCTGAACCACGAGATGATCGAGTTTCGCCAGTGCACTGCGGGCATGTTGCTGGTCCGGGTCGGACATCGCCGGGTTTTCACCCATGATGTACATGCCGTTGATGCTGCCTTCGTGGATTGCGTCCACAATTTCGACGACCGTCAGTCCGCGTTTCGGATCAAGCGGGCGACCCCACAAGTCTTCCATGTTGGAGCGGTAGTCCTCGTTCTCAACGAGACGGTAATCCGGATACATCATCGGAATCAGACCAGCGTCCGATGCACCCTGTACATTGTTCTGGCCGCGTAGCGGGTGAAGGCCGGTTCCTTCCCTTCCCACATGACCGGTAATCAATGCCATTGCGATCAGGCAGCGGGAATTGTCCGTACCGTGTGTGTGCTGGGAAACACCCATGCCCCAAAAAATGATGGAACGTTCGGAAGTCGCATAAGTCCGTGCCACATCACGAAGCACATCTGCCTCGATACCACAGACTTCTTCCATTGCCTCAGGCGAGAAATCTTTCACCTTCTCTTTCAACGCTTCGAAGCCTGATGCATTCGCCTGAATATACTGCTCGTCATAGAGGTTTTCCTCGATGATCGTATGCAGGATGGCGTTGAGCATGGCCACGTCCGTGCCAGGCTTGAACTGCAGCATGTGGGATGCGTGACGGGACAAGTCCTGCCTGCGCGGATCCATGATAATCAGTTTCAAGCCATTTTTTACTGCCTGCTTGAAATAAGTGGCAGCTACCGGATGGTTTTGGGCCGGGCGGGCACCTATGACAATTGCACACTCAGCCTTCTGTGCATCTGTAAATGGAGCCGAAACAGCACCGGAACCGACGCCTTCAAGCAATGCGGCAACGGACGATGCGTGGCAAAGGCGGGTGCAATGATCGACGTTGTTTGTGCCAAAACCCTGACGGATCAGTTTCTGGAACAGATAAGCCTCTTCGTTCGACCCCTTGGCCGAGCCGAAACCGGCAAGCGCGGAACCGCCCTTCTCATCGTGAATTTTCTTCAAGCCCGAAGCAGCAAGCTCCAATGCTTCTTCCCAGGTGGCTTCGCGGAAGATGTCTTCCACTTTCATGAAACGCATGTCCATGTCGCCCGCCTTTGGCGCATCATCGCGGCGGATCAACGGCTTGGTGAGGCGTTCGGGGTTCATGGCATAATCATAGCCAAAGCGCCCTTTTACACACAGGCGGTTCTCATTGGCAGGACCATTACGGCCATCGACCTGGACAATCTTGTTATCCTTGACCGCGACCGATGTCTGACATCCAACCCCACAGAATGGGCAGACGGAATCGACGACCTTGTCGAATTCCTTGATTTCACGTTTTTTGAACGTGTCATCCATAAGCGTCTTTTCGTATAGTGCACCTGTCGGGCAGGCTTGTACGCATTCACCGCAGGTAACGCAGGTGGAACTACCCATCGGGTCGGAAAGATCGAATACAGGAACGGAGTGCGATCCACGCTCACCCATGCCGATCACGTCATTAACCTGTACTTCGCGGCAAGCCCGGACACAGGCGTTACACGCAATACAAGCATCCATGTTGACGGCAATGGCCGGATTGGAAATGTCAAACTCCACATGTTGGCCAGCATCAAACTTGCTGTCAAAACGGTCAGAACCGGAAATGCCCATGCTTTCGGCCCAGATCCAGAAATCAGACTGTTCATCCGGGCTTTCTTCGCGCGGGCGCATGTCCGCAGCAAGCATTTCAAAAACCATCTTGCGGGATTTGTCGGCACGTTCGGTATCGGTTTTCACCACCATGCCTTCAGCAGGTTTACGCACACAGGAAGCGGCCAGTACACGTTCGCCTTCAATCTCGACCATGCAGGCACGACAGTTACCGTCTGAACGGTAGCCCGGTTTGTCGAGGTGACACAGATGAGGAATGCGTGTCCCTTCGCGTTTCGCCACATCCCATATGCTCTCATCTGCAGAAGCAGAAACTTCTCTGCCATCAAGGGTGAATGTGATCTGGTCTGCCATCTTTGCGCTCCCTAAAACCAGTCAGAAACCAATGCTATCCGTCGTAACCATCAACAATCATGAAATGCGCTTTTCCGGCACTTTCACGTAGTTTGCGTGCTTCCGTATATTCTTGTGAGTTGTACCAGTTGCGCGCTGAATCCATGTCCGGAAATTCCAGAATGACAACACGCTTTCCTTCATCCTCGAAATTTTCAAGACCCTCTACAGCACCACCACGGGCAATATACTTGCCTCCGAATGGAACGGATGTAGGCCCTGCTGCGGCCGCGTATTTCTTCCATTGTTCCAGATCGGTAACTTCTGCTCGTACCACGACATATGCGGTCATTGTTTTTATCCTCTCAAATCATCCCGGAAATATTTCAGTAGATGGTTTACCGGGTTTGGTGCCGCTTGACCAAGACCGCAGATTGAAGCATCCCGCATCACGGTTTCAAGGTCGCGGATCGCTTCTTCGTCCAAGTCGCCGCCATTTTGCAGCATGGCGACCATCTTTTCTGTGCCACCGCGGCATGGTGTGCACTGGCCGCAGGACTCGTGTTTGAAGAACTTTAGCGTGTTGAGCACCGCATCCTTGATATTGTCCTTGTCAGACAGAACTACAACCGCGTGAGACCCGACAAACGAACCGAGAGAAGCAAGCGGTTCACCAAAATCAAGTGGAAGATCATCCATCTCAGCCGGTAAAACGCCGCCTGAAGCGCCTCCCGGATAGTAAGCCTTAAATGTGT
>JBCCYR010000403.1:0-3010 GCA_039189355.1 Pseudomonadota bacterium | reverse complement strand
GGCCAATGACAACGGGAAGCGGCCTGAATTCCGTTCTGTGTTTCTCAATACCCATCCCAAAGCTGAAATGTACATTGATTTTCTGGATTTCGGGTTTTATCCGGTCCTGGTTGAACGGGCCTTGCTGAATGGCGGGTTCGGAAAGGCATACCATCTGACCAAGCAGGATTTGTCTTTTTTGACTGGTTGATCTGGCAAGCGTTTTCGCCAATATTCGCGCGATGGATACACAAGAAAACAAACCCGGCCCGCTTTCCGGATACAGGATCATAGACCTCACCACGGTCGTGCTTGGACCTTATTGCACGCAGTTGTTGGGCGATCTTGGGGCTGAGATAATCAAGATTGAAGGGCCGGGTGGTGACATCATGCGTCATGCGGGTCCACAAGTGTCCGAAGGCATGGGGCCGATTTATCTCACCATCAATCGCAACAAGCGTGCTGTGACACTGGATATGAAAACGGACGGTGCAAAAGAAGTCCTGCGGAAACTGGTTGAGACTGCCGATGGCTTTTTTCACAACATCCGTGCTGGTGGCATGAAACGCCTTGGCTTTGACTTTGAAAGTGTCAAGGCAATCAAACCGGATATCGTGTATTGCCATGCGGTGGGGTATGGCTCTGAAGGACACTATGCCGGGCGTCAGGCTTATGATGACCTTGTGCAGGCCGCTTCAGGTGCTGCCTTCATGATTCCCATGCAGGACGGGTCAGCTGAACCCAGGTATTTCCCGGGTCTGGTTGCAGACAAGACAACGGGTCTTCATGCGGCCTATGCAATGCTGGCCGGATTTCTTCACCGGGAACGGACCGGGGAGGGGCAGTTTATAGAAGTCCCGATGATGGAATGTATGGTGTCTTTCACCATGCTGGAAAACCTCTATGGTCATGCCTTTGTACCGCCCCAGGAGCCGATTGCCTATACGCGGTCAATCAATCCGAACCGGAAACCGTACAAGACCAAGGACGGCTATATCGCGCTGATGCCGTACTCCAACGATAACTGGCAGTGTTTCTTTACACTTGGCGGCATGCCTGATCTCATGGATGATCCCAGATATTCCACTTACAAGGAACGCACTAAAAACATTACCGATCTCTACAAGCAAATGGAGGTCATTGCGCTTCAGCGGACCACGGATGAATGGATGGAAGTGCTTGCTGAAAACAACGTTCCGTGCATGCGGGTGCACTCGCTGGAAAGTGTCCTCCAGGATCCGCAATTAAGGGATACAGGTTTTCTGGAAGAGCGCGATCATCCGACTGAGGGGCGTTATCTTTCAGTGAACAATCCTGTCAAGTTCCATGGGTCACCAACTATAACACGGGTCGAGCCGCCATTGCAGGGACAGGACAATATTCATGTTTTGAAGGAGCTCGGATTTTCACAAGAGCAAATCAGCGAATTTGAGAAAAACGGGACCTTTGGGTGAGCAGCCTACGAAGCCTGTGCAACAGGAAAGGAACCCGAAGGCTCCGATCCTGCGCACAGAAGTCCAGAACTTTTCCGCGAGGAATTGCTCTGGCAAATCAGGGCTTGATAGGCTGGGGCACCCTGACCTTCCGCAACGTCAATTTACATATCGAAGGTTGAAAATCAATCACCGAGATTTCCCTGCGTAAAGAAATTTATGACCCGGTATTAGAACATGATTATGAAGCTTGAAAATTGAGACTTTTCAAATCAGTTTTCTCTAATCTTTTGATAAAATGAGGTAAAATGAATGCCGCACTTTTGCATGCGGCATTGCTTTTATGAATCATGCGACTTCGAAAAGACCTGCTGCACCCATGCCACCTCCGATGCACATGGTAACAATGACGTGTTTGGCGCCTCTGCGTTTACCCTCTATGAGTGCATGTCCTGTGGTGCGTGCTCCGGTCATGCCATACGGATGGCCGATTGAAATTGATCCACCGTTCACGTTGTATTTTTCCGGATCAATACCAAGTTTGTCGCGGCAATAGAGACACTGGCTTGCGAACGCTTCATTGAGTTCCCACAGATCGATGTCATCAATTGAGAGGCCGTGGGTTTTCAGCAGCTTCGGAATCGCAAAAACAGGCCCAATGCCCATTTCGTCAGGATCACATCCTGCAACTGCCATTCCCTTGTAAATCCCAAGTGGTTGAAGGCCGCGTTTTTCAGCTTCCTTTTCCTCCATCAAGACAGCTGCAGACGCGCCGTCCGAAAGCTGTGAAGCGTTCCCGGCTGTGATGTATTTTCCTTCAGAAACCTTCTGTCCGCCCTTGAATACAGGTTGCAGGCTCTGGAGGCCTTCCAGCGTAGTCGAAGGACGATTGCCTTCGTCTTTTTCAAGCGTGACTTCAACGTCCGAGATTTCCTTTGTCTCCTTGTCCATCACTTTCATGACAGACTTGAGCGGCACGATTTCGTCGTCGAACTTTCCTGCTTCCTGAGCTGCTGCCGTACGCATCTGGCTTTGCAACGCGTATTCGTCCTGTTGCTCGCGGGTCACGTTATAGCGTTCCGCCACTATCTCTGCGGTCTCGATCATGGACATGTAGGTCTGCGGAATGTTTTCAGCGAGCCACGGGTCCTTGAACTTGTAGAGGTTCATCTTGTCGTTCTGGGTTAGCGAGATGGACTCCAGTCCACCGCCGACCGTAACCGTCATGCCATCTGAAATAATCTGCTTGGCTGCTGTTGCAATCGCCATAAGGCCGGAAGAACACTGACGGTCGATGGTCATGCCGGCCACAGTTACCGGAAGGCCTGCACGCAATGCACACTGGCGAGCTGTGTTCAAGTGGGTTGATCCCTGCTGAATGGCAGCTCCCATGACGACATCGTCAATTTCCGCTTTGTCGACGCCTGAGCGCTCAACGGCGTGATGAATGGCATGGCCACCAAGTTCCTGTGCCTGTGTGTCATTGAATGCGCCGCGATATGCTTTGCCAATAGGAGTACGTGCGGTGGATACGATAACTGCTGATCTCATGGGTTTTCCTCCTTGAAATTAAATCAGCTCCAACGGACAAGGCCAAT
>JBCCYR010000402.1:0-3013 GCA_039189355.1 Pseudomonadota bacterium | reverse complement strand
TTGCCATCCGTCATGTGCGCCGCGATGGGATGGACGATCTCAAAAAGGCTGAAAAAGACGGCGATATTGGCCAGGATGAAGCGAGAACCCTCTCGGACAAGGTTCAAAAAGCCACCGATGAAATGATTTCCGAGGTTGACGGCATCGTTACGACCAAAGAAACCGAGATTATGCAGGTATAAAGATACTGATGAACGATGCAGCTTCATCCTCATTGTCTTTGAATTCCGGCAACGTGCCCAAACACGTTGCAATAATAATGGATGGAAATGGCAGATGGGCGCAGCATCGTGGATTGCCGCGTACTGCAGGTCATAGAAAAGGCGTTGAGGCTGTCCGTCGTACTGTACGCGCCGCCAGCGATTTGGGTATCGAATACCTTACACTTTACTCTTTCTCATCCGAGAACTGGAACAGGCCCCAGGCTGAAATTTCCGAACTGTTTTCATTGTTGCGGTATTTCATACGTCGTGATTTGGCGGAACTGCATGAAAACAACGTCTGCATCAAGGTTATCGGCGAACGCAATGGTATTCCAGAAGATCTCCTCGCGCTTCTTGATGAAGCGCAGACGCTTACAAAAAACAACGATGCACAAAAACTTGTAATTGCCTTTAACTATGGCTCCAGGGCTGAAATTATCGAGGCTGCCCGCAAGCTTGCAGAAAAAGTTGCAAAGGGACTCTTCGCACCTTCCGAAATTGATGAACAATTGTTTGCAAATTCACTCGACACAAGCGGCATACCCGATCCCGATCTCCTGATCAGAACCAGCGGTGAAATACGGCTTTCGAATTTCCTCTTGTGGCAACTCGCTTACACCGAGTTTGTGTTTCTGGATTGTCTTTGGCCTGATTTTGACAAATCTGATTTGCAGGAAGCAATTGAAGAATTTAATGGCCGCACAAGAAAGTTCGGCGGTCTGGTTCGGGATACTGGATCGTGACTGAGCCTGATATCGGCCCGAGAATTTTCAATCAAGAGTTAAAACTGCGAGTTATATCCGCCCTTGTTATGGCCGCTTTGGTGCTTTGGATAACATGGATCGGTGGCATGACGTTTGTGTTGCTTTGGGCTGTATTGGCAATTGCCATACTCTTTGAGTACACCCGTATCTGCAAAGCTGTTCTTTCCGGAATCATGATAGGTGCGGAATATGCTGCGCTTTTTCTGGTAATCAGTGCCTGGATATCCGGCAGCCAATCGCTGGCATTCTGGATAGCCGGCACTTCTGCTGCTGTTTTTCTGATATGGGAATTGGTTAATCGCCATACAGCCTGGATGTGCCTTGGTTTTGTTTATTCAGTTCTGCCGTTTTTCGCCATGAGTGAATTGCGGGGAGGGGAACTCTTGGGTTTTCTGCTTATTATCATGCTCTTTGCATGTGTATGGGGGGCAGACATTTTCGCATATTTTTTTGGCAAGGGGTTTGGCGGACCCAAGCTGGCGCCCAGAATCTCTCCTAAAAAAACCTGGTCTGGTTTTGTTGGAGGTTTGCTGGGGGCTGTGGGTTTGACTTACGTTGTTACGAAAATTGCAGGTTATGAATATACAATCCTGCTCACTGGCTTGGTCCTGTTTCTTGCCATTGCATCACAGATCGGCGACTTGCTTGAATCCGTTCTCAAGCGGGTATTTGATGTCAAAGACTCAGGTACGATCATACCAGGCCATGGTGGTGTGCTGGATCGTATAGATGGATTAATCATTGCGGGTGTTCTGCTGTGGGCCATATTAACGTTCATGGCGTTTCAAGATTCTTCGGATAAAAATTTGGGAATTTTGTTTGAATCCGCCTTCTTGGCGCCTTGAAGTCAGGCGATTGGATCATTGAATTTACGACGGGGATTATGAATATGGATTTTTTGACTGATCTTAGCGCTGGCGGGTTTTCGCTGTTCGGTTACATTCTTCCGTTCCTGATTGTGCTGACCATTGTGGTGTTTTTTCATGAGCTCGGCCATTTTCTTGTTGCTCGCTGGAACAAGGTTGATGTTGAAGCTTTCGCGGTTGGATTTGGCCCCGAGCTAATTGGCTTTACCGACAACAAAGCTACGAGATGGAAGCTCTGTGCCATTCCTCTTGGCGGGTACGTAAAGTTTCTGGGTGATGCCAATGCGGCATCAGTTCCTGATCGTGAGCGGTTGTCACAACTTACCGACGAAGAGAAGGCGGGAAGTTTTGAACACAAGACAGTTGCCCAGCGTGCCGCGGTTGTCGCAGCAGGCCCGATTGCAAACTTCATTCTGGCGATTGTTATCTTCACATGCTCGTTTTTCTATTTCGGTGTTCATGAGCGAGATCCGGTTGTGTCTGAAGTAATGGAAAACAGTGCCGCCGCTGAAGCCGGTTTCGAAGTTGGCGACATCATCAAGTTTGTTGATGGACAAGCCATACGCTCTTTTTCTGACATACCACGCCTTGTCGGCCCCAATCACGGTATCGAAATGATTTTCAGCGTTGAACGATCAGGGAAGTTGATCGAATTGTCCGTTACCCCAACACTTACTGAACGCGAGGATAATTTTGGCAATATCCACCGCACGGGTGTCGTTGGCATTACAAGCAGTCCACAAGACTCTAATCCAAGAGTTCGTGAATTCAGCTTTGGCGAGGCATTTGTCAGGGGTGTTGGTGAAACCGTATTCATTGTTCAACGAACGTTTCAGTATCTGGGAGCCATTTTTGTCGGGCGGGAATCTGCCGACCAGTTGAGCGGACCAATTGGCATCGCAAAGATTTCAGGTGATGTTGCCACACTTGGTTGGGTTGCCTTGATTAATCTGGCTGCTGTGCTGTCAGTTAGCATCGGCCTGTTAAACTTGTTCCCAGTGCCAATGCTGGATGGTGGCCATCTCGTATTTTATGCCTATGAAGCAATTTTTGGCCGTCCATTGAGTGAAAGGGTGCAGGAGATCGGATTTCGCTTCGGATTTGCGCTGCTAATAGGCTTGATGTTGTTCGCAACCACGAATGATTTTCAGAACCATATTTTCAGGTAATGCACTTGTGA
>JBCCYR010000401.1:0-3027 GCA_039189355.1 Pseudomonadota bacterium | reverse complement strand
GTAATTGTCAGCGCCATGGGGTTCTCCCACAACCTCTTCCAATACAGCCGCAATCTCTTTCTGCACCGGACTTTCGAACCCGACATAACCTTGAATTTCCAGGTTTTCATGACTTGCAAATGCCAGAAACCCGGCATGCTTGCCTGAACAGTTATTGTGAATGGCTGAAACCTCTACACCATCGCGCATTAATTGTGCCTGATCTTCAGGGAACCGTGGAAGCTGGGCACCACACTCCAAACAGGTTTCACTCAGCCCCGCACGTTCAAACATTTCCCGGGCAGCCAAGACATGCATGGGCTGTCCGTTATGGGACGCACAGGCAAGCGCCAGATGCTTTTGCCCGAAACCGAATGCGTCAGCGGCTCCGGATTCCACGAGTGGCAGCGCCTGCAGGGACTTTATGGATGATCTTGGGAAAATACGGATGTCATATTCACCCCACACTTCAACAATGGAACCTTCCGCATCAGCCATGACAACATCAATTACGTGCGTACTTTCAACAAAATCACCGCGCGTGACTTCGACAATTGCAGGAGGATTTGATTTCATGAGTCTTGTTGTGAGCCTGGCACCGGGTCATGTCCGCTAGTACCCCAGGGGCCACATTTTGCCACCCTGATTGCAGTTAGCCAGCCGCCACGCAAAAGTCCATGGCGTGCAATCGCTTCATACCCGTATTCGGAGCAGGTCGGAAGATGACGGCAGCCATTGCCGACAAAACCAGACAGCGTGAGTTGGTATAATCTGATCAGTCCTGTACCGAGCAAACGTCCGGGCGTTTTCGGCCAGTCCCCCTGCCAATTCCGATTTCTGGATTTTCGCGAGGCTTTTGAATCACTTGCCGCCATCTTCTGAGAATTCGATTCAGCCATTGTTATTCGGCCGCCTCGCGGGCATTTTCGATCTGGTCAAGGCAATCAACAACTGCATCAAACGTCAAAAGCGTGGAAGCATGTCGTGCCTTGTAGTCCCGCACAGGTTCCAGAAACCTGAAATCCTCAAACTTGCCTTCCGGCGCGGGGCCATTTTCTTTCAACATCGCATACATTGTATGGCGCAATTGCCGCAGTTCAGTGGACGTGCTGCCGATGATCTTGCGCGCCATGATGGAAGAGGATGCCTGTCCCAACGCACAAGCTTTTACCTTGTGCGCGAAATCGGAAACGACATCTCCATCGAGTTTCAGGCTAACATCGACAGTTGAACCGCAGAGTTTGGAATGCGCACGTGCTTTCGCATCGGGCTTTTCAAGCTCGCCAACGTGATCAATATTACCTGCATACTCCAGGATTTTGGAATTGTAGACATTATCAAGCATGTTTCATTCACCGAAGGTTCAGACTTGCATCTATAGATATGCGCTGGGTTTCAATATAAGTGTCCAGTAACATTTCGTCGACAAATATGTGAAACTTTTGATGAAACAAGATATTGAGCATTTACGATAATGCTCTATATCGGAAAATGTCAGGTCACCGTGCCGGATGAGCATATCGCTCTGAAAGCCCCGGAACCCGGCCAAAGCCCAAACCAGGCACTCGGCGTATGTGCATTGGTGAAACGGCTGCGACTGGTCCGAACAGACTAAATGACGCAGAGTTTAACCACTAATGAGAGGAAAACGGCATGGACGCTGTTGCCAAAAGTATCAAAGAAATTGAAGAGCGGAAAATTTTGCCGCTGGAAAAACGGCCAAGCCAGCAAGAAGCTGAAGATGCAGTGCGCGTACTTTTGAAGTGGATGGGTGAAGATGTTCAACGCGAAGGGTTGATCGATACGCCTAAAAGAGTGGCAAAAGCATATAAAGAGATGTTCAGCGGTTATAATGAAGACCCGACAGCAACTCTCGGTCGTACGTTTGAGGAAGTAGGCGGATACGATGACATCGTTTTAATACGAGACATCCAGTTTTTCTCTCACTGCGAACATCACATTGTTCCTATAATAGGCAAAGCTCACGTGGCCTATCTGCCTGACAGTCGTGTTTTGGGATTGTCAAAAATTGCCCGCGTAGTGGATATTTTTGCCAAAAGACTGCAAACGCAAGAAAACATGACAGCAGAAGTCGCACATACCATTGATGATGCTCTTCAACCACGTGGGGTTGCCGTTATGATTGAGGCTGAGCACATGTGCATGGCCATGCGCGGAATTCGTAAGATTGGCTCTACGACCATGACGACCGCGTTTACTGGCGCATTTCATGACAACGAGAAAGAACAGCAGAATTTCTATTCCATGATTCGGATGGGAACACGCTGATTTCGATTTTCGCATAAATCAAACCTGCTGATATCCGGCTGGTTCACGTTATCCAGCGTTCAAGTCGTGTCTTAGCTTCTTGCTGCAAGCGGGAAGCGGACACGTTGAAAGAAGCGTCGTGATCGCGCATTACCGAGCGCCATTCCTTGCAATTATAAAATTTTCTGAGCTGCTCATACAAAGATGAATGCCAGCCTTCGACTTCACATGTAAGCCCGCCGGCAACGAACCCCAGATAATCGTGGGGTAATCCATCGAGTTCTGACAGATATGCGACCGGGCGGCCGCCTGACAAAACATTCATCGCAACACCACTGTTGCCGCAGAACACAAGATCGCAGTCCGAGATGTCCTGACTGAGCGGCGTGCCCCGCGTCGTGCGGATATCCGGATAGCAGTCAATCAGGGACGTTACATCGGTTTCCAGCAGTGAAACGGGATGATGCCGTATTAAAACTTCAATACCGGGGTGATTTTCTTTTATTGTCTCGACCAAATGTTTGAGGGGCTCCCACTCAGTCAAAGCAGTCAGGAATATGCCAACAGTTTCAATGTCTTCACTCCAGGACATTTGCACTGCATTTACCGGCTGACCGATCAGTATTATCTCTGAAATGCAACGACTGCGGGTTTCATAGGTTTTACGGATTGCATCACCGTAAAAGACTGAGCAATTGGCCAGTACCGGAGGGACAAACGGACTATTCTCTGGCACAGGTGCATGATTGGCATAAATGACCTCGCGGCCGTTTCCATGAG
>JBCCYR010000400.1:0-3033 GCA_039189355.1 Pseudomonadota bacterium | reverse complement strand
GCGCTTTGAAGACTTGCGGGATCCATATGGCATCGAGTTCTGGCCGAAGTTCAAAGGACGCGATGGCTGCCGGACTCCGATGATATGGAGCGCGGAGCAACAAAATGCCGGTTTCTCCAATGTAAAACCCTGGCTCCCTGTGCCGGAGAACCACAAACTCCTGGCCGTTGATCAGCAGGAAAGCGACCCGGGCTCTCTGTTGCACCACTATCGCCAGTTTCTGAAATTTCGCCATCGCAACCAACCGCTCGTGAAGGGAACCATCGAATTGGAGACCATCAATGAAGAGGTGTTCAGTTTTTACAGGCGTTACGGGAACGAAAGCGTCTATTGCGTTTTTAACCTCTCCAACGAAGTTCAGACGATACCTCGTTCAGCGAAAAGACTGACGCCCCTTCCAGACAGCGGTTTTGGGGGCACAGTTGAAAAACAGGCCATTGTTGTCCCGGCCCTTGATGCGTTTTTCGGTCTAAGCGATTGATCCCGCCGTACTGACGAACATGGCCGATGGTCAGAAAGCTCAACTTTATATCGTTGTTTGGCTGAATCGATCGGAGCGTAAGAAAATTCCCTCCGCCTTCCCAAATCCCATTTGTTCATGTTATGTTCTCTTTTTGCCAAAACGAGATACCGGACAAATGTCGACAGGAAATGATGATCATGGTTGGACGGCCAAGCAGGTTGAGCAGCGGTTACTTGAGGCTGCTGAAACCCTGATCCTGTGCCCCAGAGCAAGGGGGCCCCGCAGTTATGGCAATACCATGCCTGACCCCGTGCGCCCGGCGAATGAAGCCTATGCTGACGATCGCACGCGGGTGCGCAGGCAGCCAACGGCCGCTGCGCTTGATCGGATGGAAGAGTGCTGGACCTGGATCAACGCCCTGAAAGAACCGCAGGATCGTCAGCTGGTCTATCGATGGGCACGCGCCAAGATCGGGCGCGGCCGGTCGCTAAAAATTCTGGCGATGGAAGAGGGGATGAGCGATCGTACGCTGCGGCGGGAAATCAGCCGATTGTGCAAATACATGGCGGATCAGCTCAACAAAAGGGGTGTGGTCTTGCTGCCTCAAGCAGATGAGAACAAGCTGATGGATGAGGATAAACCGTCCATGGCCGATGCTGCACCTGCAGTTACGACAACCTACTGGCGTGCCGCCGATGCAAGGCCCCTGATTGACCGGCACGCACCGGCAAAACGCACAGTTTCGCGATAGAGGAAACTGCCAAGGCAAATGCGTCTGACGGTTCCCGTTCGTTCACCAAAAATCACGTTTCATTTATCAATTCTTGTAAAAGGGAGTTGCGCAAACATATGAGCTCAAAAGGTTTTTCCCTACGGCAGCACGCGCCCTAAGGCGCGGTTTCCGCCCGGGGAGATGTGTTTGTTTGGAGAATTGACATGCGTCCTCTCGTTGTATCGACCCTGGCCGTTTTGGCAGGAGCAATTGGAGCCGGACTTCTTGCGGCGGGTGCGCCCAAGGCAACCAATTCCGCCGTCCTTGAGGATCTGGATTGGACCACGAGTCGCCACACCAATTTTGATCGATGGGAATCGGTTTGCGAGATTTCGGACCCAACCGATCCTAAGGGCCCCCATGAGCGCTGCTACATGCGCTTTGTCGACAAGTTCGGTCATGAAGACAAATCTGATGCGGCTGATCGCTTTGGCAAGATTGCTGCCTACATCACACCTGACGGCGACGGGCTTCGTGTCGAGTTTGATGTCGAAAATGGTCTGACCTTCAACAGTGGCGGATTTCATCTCGCACGCGAAGACAAGGCGGTGTGGACCCTGGACGGCGACGATTGTTTGTCAATGGGCCAATGTTCATTCAATGGACCGGCGGCCGATGCCCTGGTGAAGGCCTTCTCCGACCAGACTGCGGAAACGCTCTACATGCATGTGGAGTTTACCGATCGTTATGGACAACAGCTGCAGCGCAGCTGGCCAATGCAGCCCTTTGCCAGTGCCTTTGCCGATTTTGAGAACAATGTGCGATTGACGTCGGCAGGTTACGTCTACTGACACAGGTCCCGTCCGGGCGGTTTAAAGACCCGCCGCCTGGCATGCGTGGAGGCCTTTCAAATTCAGCCATGCATGTCCTCGGGGTTGGATCCGTCTTTCGATCAGGTCACTCGTTTGCTTCAGGTGGAAGAAAGTCAACCTCGTGCTGAGCGGAAATCCTCACAACTTCTTCCGGATCTTCCAGTTCGTGGAGATGATTGAATAGCTCCTCGAGCTTGCGCGCAGGTGAAACCCAAAACAGGGCGCGAGCTGGTTTGTCTGACTTGTTGAAGTAGCCGTGAGGGATTCCGCGGGGCAGGCGCACAAGATCGCCGGCTTCGGCACGCACCCAATTGCCGTCCAGTTTCAGATCAAGCGCACCTTCCTGCACGAGAATGAACTCGTCCTGGGTCGGATGAACATGGACAGGCACAAACTGACCCGGCTCCGAGTTTGTTTCGAAAGCAAATGCGCTGTCGCTACAAGCTTTGGGGAAGTAGGTCTGACCAAGTATATTCCAGCTCTTGTTCGCATAGCCTGCTCCGTTCCTGGTAATGCCCTTTTCCAGATCCTGCGCCATGTTTTCCTCCTTGTTGACGGCATGAAAGGATATTTTAAGCTTGAAGTATGCAGGGACCAGTACGTCATGTCCATCCGCAATACGCAAATTGGTTGCGGTTACAGCCAATAAACACCTCGGTTGCGTATCGAAGGATGGTGCGACATCTTCAAGCACGGAGCGCAAGATTTGAGATCAGTTTTCCACTTGATGCGGGCGGTCTATGTGCCGCTGTCGAAGGCCAGGTAACGAACCCTCGGGAGAACAGCATTTGTGGCGTTGTCTTTTCCAAATACTTGAATTCTTGACCCCATGGCGGCCACAATTCAAATAGTGAGACAAACTTTAATCAGACAGGAAATATTAGCGTTTTTGAAAATTAGCCACCAAAACAGGCTGTTTCCACAAGATTGTTCTACCAGTTGTAGACTAATTGTTCTTTTATCTTTGGTTGATGAAAGACACACTC
>JBCCYR010000399.1:0-3041 GCA_039189355.1 Pseudomonadota bacterium | reverse complement strand
GGATATTTTGGATCTGGGTTGCTGGATACCTCAGGCTTTTTTGACACAGGTGACAGCTCGAGCTTAGTAGATCTGGGTGCACTCTCAGATGCAGGTATACTCGGTGGGGGAACAATCGGCTGGAATTTCCAAAATGATAACTTCGTTGCCGGTGTGCAAGCTGATATATCCTTTGTGGACTGGGATGGTGCTGCACGTGAGGCAAACAGCCGTGTGGATGTAATCCAGTTGGACACAGATTACGTTGCTACTGTTCGCGGACGTCTTGGTTATGCTGATGGGGATCTTTTAGTTTATGGAACAGCAGGTGTTGCCTTTATTGAGGGCGAATTGGTCGATCCAACCGGAACATCAACTGGGCAGAACGTTGGCTTTGATGAAACAGGCACCGTTTATGGTGCAGGCATGGAATGGGCCGCTACAGAGAACCTGAGCGTTCAGGTAGAGGGTCTTTACCTAGACTTTGATGAGTCAACTGATCTTTCCAACATTGGTGGCGGTGACGCAGGTGACGCTTTCGTTCTAGAGGACGGCTTGATTGCGAAAGTTGGTTTGAACTGGTCATTTAACTAGGCGAAGAATCCAACTTGTTTTAGAAGAATATCCCTGATCCGGAAGATGTGAACTTTTGGGCAGAAACTTTTGTGTTAGTCTATCTTATAAAGCGGTATGTTCAACCCTAGGTCATCGGCCAAACTCCATCTTAGTTCATTGATGGCCTCTCCCGTAATGGTACGATTGTTTCTGGTTCAGGCGGTCGATATCCGAATGAAGAATGAGGACGTTTAGTGTTGTAGTGCTTCCTCCATTCTTCAATTATGATCTTTGCCTCGTTAAGTGTGTAGAACGCCTCTCCGTTGAGAAGTTCATCTCTGAGGCGCACGTTGAAGTTCTCGACATATCCGTTCTCCCATGGTGATCCTTTATCCTCCGTCAATTTATTGTCGTGGCACATAAATGCCAGCTTTCACAAAATTACCTCCACCGAGATTTAAGTTTCCAATAACCGCTTTTCTCCCCAATCAGAGACATAATTCGTAAATGAGCTATGTCTCAAAAGTCCGCTTAACAGCCATTCAGCACACTCGTTTGCAGATAACGTTCCAGCGCCAGCTATCAGGATTTCAAAGAAGGCCGGACACTAGCATTTGCTTTTACGTGGTATTTCCGATTTGATTGTAGAAAATTTCGCTGCTGAGGTGATGAGCGGCTCATGAAGTATATTATTTCACACGCAGCTGTCTGTACTGCAATGAGCTTCGGTTTGCTGGCCTGCGTTCCTACTGGTCAATCAATTCCGGTTCCGCAATCCTCGCCAGGTTTCGCCGAAAATTCTTCAGCAAGTTCAGAAACTTTTTACGTGGGCACACGATTGAGAAGCCTTATTCATGGCAAATCCGTACAGCTCGAAAACGGCGCGGTGCTCAAATATGGTAGCGACTGGAAGTTTGAATCTTCCCAAAACAACCAAAGATTGACCGGTACCTATCGATTGGACGGTGATCAGGTTTGTGTAGTGGTTTCAAGTGGAAGCAGTCGTTGCGACAGCTACTTAGAAGATAGTAGCGGTAACCTATATCTGGTGGACGGCGATGGAATTTTGTTTCAAGTGCGGTCAATCGAGTAATCGCCCTGATTTGCACAAGCCAATGTTCTCAGTCAGTGCAAAGCTACCGTTTAACCTAGATGATACATTCTTAAATGCCTCAATGACCTAATCGAGCCCGAGTTGCATTTTTTTGGCACAACGGCCAAAGTCTGCTTTTTGATCCCGACTGACGAGGCATCAAGACATGTTGAATATTAATCAGGTGCGTAACGAAACACCTGGGGTTGCGGTCTCGACCCACTTGCTTGCCTGTGGCTCTGCACTGATGCCGCAATGCGTCATCGATACTGTTATCGCGTATACGCAACTTGAAGCACAGATTGGCGGTTATGAGGCCCACGCTAGGCAGGCAGACCAACTTGACAGCATCTACACATCAGTTTCAGCTCATATAGGTGCGAAACCACATGAAATCGCGTTGATGGAAAACGCTACGGTTGCTTGGTGTCATGCATTCTATGCATTGCCTCTCAAGCGTGGCGCTCGTATTCTGACCTGTGAGGCTGAATATGCTGCAAACTACGTGGCATTCCTTCAAAGGGCGAAAAGGGATGATCTGAAGATAGAGATTGTGCCTTCTGATACATCAGGTACTTTGGATGTCGGAGCACTAAAAGAAACAATAGACGATGATATTGGCCTGATTGCAATCACTTGGGTCCCGACCAACGGCGGGTTGGTCAATCCTGCGGCCGAGGTTGGAAAGGTTGCAAAGGCAAACAATATTCCATATCTCCTCGATGCCTGTCAGGCTGTTGGGCAGATGCCTGTCGACACGGAAGTTCTGGGTTGTGATTTTTTGTCAGCGACAGGTAGAAAATACCTTCGCGGTCCTCGTGGGACAGGGTTTCTTTATGTCCGGGAAAAGTGGCTGTCTCATCTAGAGCCCGCAATGATCGATCATTTTGGTGCACCATGGGTAGCAATGGATCGCTACGAGCTGCGAGAGGATGCGCGGCGGTTCGAAACGTGGGAAAACTCATATGCGCTCCGGGCCGGTTTTGGCGCCGCAATAGACTATGCCGATCAGATTGGTATTGATAATATCCACGACCGCGTAACTCTGCTTGCCGAGGTGACTAGAAAGGCTCTCTCGGACATACCGTCTGTCGAAGTGCGAGATTTGGGTCAATCGCCCTGTGGCATCGTCAGTTTTTCGGTTGAAGGATATGACGCACAGCCCCTAGTTAAGCAAATGGTAGCGTCGGGATATGCGATTGGGGCATCAGCCCCCTCAAGCACGCGGATCGACGCGGAACGCCGGAATTTATCTACACTTCTGCGCATCGCACCCCATTATTACAACACGGAGGAAGAGGTGTGCAGTGCGGTAGAGCACTTAGCATCACTCATTCAATGAAGAGGCGTCAGATCCCGCATAAAGAGCGGACATTCAATCGCGCATGGATTGGGGCAGTTTTGTCCGCTAAGC
>JBCCYR010000398.1:0-3051 GCA_039189355.1 Pseudomonadota bacterium | reverse complement strand
CTTGTCGGTTGGATGCCGAAGCGAAATGATCGAAATATCAAAACCCGCCCGTTCAAGCTCAAGAATCTCCTGGGCAATAAAGGTTTCCGACAAACGCGGATATCCCTTCAAAACAAGGGCGATACGGCGGCCAATCTCTGGTTTCATGCGTTTTCGACTGCCCTGTCAACAGAAGGTCTGGACTGGCGTGAGCGCGGCTTTTGTGAAAGCAGGGCAATTTCCATGCAAATGTTTTCAAGTCCCGCCATGTCATCCGGCAACAGGTTTTTTGAGGGGTTTTCAATTTCAGGCAGCGCTCTCAGCTTGTTTGCCATGGCACTCGGAATTGCAGCTTCATCCGGGATCAGTATGTCACAAAGGCCAAGCTCATTTGCCCGTTTTGCCCTTATGTACTGTTCCTCTCTAGGAGTGGTACGCGGAACAAACAGGGCCTTCTTGTCAAATGACATCGCTTCGCAGAACGTATTGTATCCGCACATGCCGACAATCGCCGTTGCCTGCTGCATCATCACTTCAAGACGGCTTTCAAAGTCAATAACGGTAATGTTGGCGAGATGGGAGGCCCGCATGCGAATGCGCTCTCGGCTGTCTGATTTCATGAACGGACCCAGCACCATCACAATCGGATAGTCGAGCGTCGGATCATGTTCCCTTGCGGCCAGTACCTGTTCCATAAGATTGATGCCATCGCCACCGCCGCCCGCTGTTACCAGTATATAGTTCTCTGGCAAGGAATGACTTTCAAAGACAGGCATGTTGAACGAGTCCCGGTCCAGAAAGCCTGTATAGGTGATGCTGTCGGCAAGCTTGTCTGGCAACTCCAACCCCTGTAGCGGGTGCCAGAAGCGTTCCGGACCATATACCCAGACGCGATCATACAAACCGTCAATCCGGTTGATCATGTCGCTCTTTGCCCATTCTTTCGACAACAGCCGAGGAGAGTCCATGACATCGCGAAGACCAAGAATTGAGGTCGTCTCAGAATCCTTAAACATTTTGAGCGTCGGTTCCAGTTCACCCTTCAATCCCATGGGCTCCTTGTCGACAATGAAAATGTCCGGCTGAAAGGCCTCTGCCGTACGCTGGATGATCAGCTTGCGCATTTCGAGGATTTCGTCGATCTCGATATATTCGCCGATGGAATCATATTCACCGTTGTAAAGCTTGATGACTGATGGGATTTTCACGAAATCCACCCGCGCGCGGAAATCAAAAGCTCCGGCAATCTGCGAGCCGGAAATGATCAGTATGCTTACACCCTTGAACTGTTCGACGATTGCGTGAGCAATTGCCCTGCAACGGCGCAGATGGCCAAGGCCGAATGTATCGTGGCTATACATCAGGATTCTGATGTGTTCGAGACGATTTATTTCCACAGAATTCCCGTCCTGATGAAGCGCCTTGGTGAACTCACTCACTTCGTTGTGAGCAATTTCACCATTATGAGAATTTTCCATGCTAAAACAAGGCCATTCAATCACTTTTGGGTTGCCTCTGATCTAGCAGAATCGCACATTCAATTCATGACAAAATCAAAAAAAATCGCTTTCTTTGCACCAATCAAGCCGCCGGACCATCCAATTCCTTCCGGTGACAGGCTGATTGCCCAAAACCTGATGAAAGCGCTTGAGTTGGCCGGATATGAAGTGGCACTGGCTTCGCGTTACATTTGTTACTCAAAACGCAGCAATACCGAGATACTTGCAGAGCGCAAATCCGGCGCAATTTCCGAAGCCGAACGCATTCTTGCAGAATACAAGGCTCTTGCCCCACATGAGCGCCCGGATATCTGGATAACCTATCACCCCTATTGCAAGGCACCGGACTGGATTGGCCCGATTGTTTCGAAAGAACTTGGTATCCCTTACATAAACGTTGAAGCCGCCCGTACCGGACAGGGCGGACCGGAAGATGAATGGGCGCCGTGGCGGTCAGAAGCACAAACGGGCATCAAACAGGCTGATCTGCATCTTGTCTTCAAACCGACGGATCGTGCCTATCTGACAGAATTGCTGGGTGATGATACCAAACTGCGGAATATCCCACCATTCATGGACACCGATATCGGCACCGTCGAACCGATATCGCTTCTTTCCCACTGGAACCCGGATACGCCTGTCCTTATCACCACAGGCATGATGCGCAAGGGCAAGAAGGACAAGAATTTCTACATGCTGGCAGAAACCTTGTCCAATATGACCAATCAGGACTGGAACCTGGTTGTCGTAGGTGGAGGCCCGGAAGAGGAAAACATCCGTGCTGCGTTTTCCGACATTCCGCAAGAACGAACGCACTGGACCGGACAGGTTGAGCATTCACAAGTGCTCAGCTGGATGAAAGCAAGCAGTATCTTCATCTGGCCCGGCTGGAAAGAACCGATCGGCATGGTCTACCTGGAAGCCCAGCTCCAGGGACTTCCTGTCATCGCATATGAAAGCATGG
Organism: Pseudomonadota bacterium; assembly: GCA_039189355.1. Classification (GTDB taxonomy): domain Bacteria; phylum Pseudomonadota; class Alphaproteobacteria; order Rhizobiales; family Rhizobiaceae; genus JAALLB01. Next base: position 609 of record JBCCYR010000398.1, on the reverse strand, counting down.
GCGTCCCGCTTGTGGTGGAACACGGTGTAACCGGACTGCTGGCACCAGAGGGTGATGAAGAAGCCATGCAAGAGAATATCCGTCAATTATTGGCCAACAAGCAACTGCGGCAGGACATGGGGAAAGCTGGGCGGAAGAGAGTGCTGCAGGAGCATTCGATTGAAGCGGCTGCGAAGAGGTTGGGAGAAGTTTTGGAGGTTGTTTGAATGGCAGGTATGCGGACAAAGCGCCCGCTGCGCTCATTCGTTTTGTTCTTTGAACGACCAACCTGCCTGAAATTTGAATGTTCTAATTTGCCCTTAGAACTTCAATGTGATTCCAGCGCTTCCTCGGTGGTCGGAAAAGCCGGATGAGAATGTGCCATTGTAGTTGAAGTTTGCTGTCAGTTTCTCTGAGACTTCAACCTCAACACCAGCACCGATAACCGCACGATCGCTATCTTCGAATGCTCCGGCTGTCGTGAATGTTGCACCAGCTACACTGGCAATTGCTGAATTCCCGACAGCATTGTCATCACCAAATGCGTGTTCCCAGCGAACTTCCAGGTTGGGTTTGGCAAGTACACCGCTATCAAGTTCGAAAATGGTAGATGTCTCAAATCCAAGGCTT
>JBCCYR010000397.1:0-3060 GCA_039189355.1 Pseudomonadota bacterium | reverse complement strand
TTCGATCTATGACGGCATTTTCACTCCGCCAGTCAGTGACGGTTTTGTACAGGGAGCAACGGTTGAAGAGGTCAAGAAAGCACTCAAGGCTGGCGGACATGTAGGCGATGTAGTGCCCTTGGAATTTGCATTTACGGTTATCAAGACAGGTGGACAGACAATTCTTATTGATGCCGGCACTGGCGGCCAATTGGTTCCAACCGCAGGGCTTGCTTCTACAGGCATGAAGAATGCCGGGATTGCTCTTGGAGACATCAGCAAAGTTCTGGTCTCCCATATGCATGGGGATCACACATATGGCCTTGTGGACAAGGAAACCAAAAACCAGATTTTCCCTGAAGCAGAAATCTTGATCAATGAAACAGAGTATAAGTTCTGGACCGATGAAGGGAACAATTCCAAACTCAATGACCGCTTTCGCAAACAGGCCGAGCGTCATCAGGCGACTTTTCCGAAATTCAAAAATGTGACTCTTTTCAAGGATGATGCAAAAGAATTGGCGCCGGGCATTAATGCAGTCGCAGCGAAAGGCCACACAGTCGGTCATACTGCTTTTCACATCAGTTCCGGCAATGATCAACTCATCCTGATTGGTGATGCGGTTCTGACACCTGCGCTATTTGTAACCCATCCCGAATGGCAAGTTGCTGTTGATGCGGACAAGGAAGCTGCCAAGAAAACCCGATACAACCTCATGCAGCGCGCCGTGGATGACAAGATGATGATCGCCGGCTACCACTTTGGTTTCCCGAATTCCGGCAAACTGGAAAAGGACGGTATAGGGTTTGCTTTCGTGCCGGTTTCCTGAAGTTGAGCTGACAGCGAAACAGCTATCGTAATTCGAGATGGAAAGCTGCCGGATATCCCGGCAGCTTTTTAGCATGCCCTGAACACACAATATCCGTCGTCATCAGGCTTTCAACATGCCCATACCGGTTGGGAGATGTTTTCTACAGTACAGGTTTGACTCCCAGTAAAGTGACTCCCTGTTTGCCCAAGGATTTGCCATTGGCATTAACGGGAATTCACGTTACCAATTGATATTGTCACTTGGAGGGAGGTAATTCAGCTGGAGTTTCTACAACTGATCGCAGGCGGCGTTGCAAACGGCTGCATCTATGGTTTGGTCGCGCTCGGGTTTGTGCTGATCTACAAGGCAACGGAATCAGTCAATTTCGCTCAAGGCGACATGATGATGCTGGGTGCTTTTCTTACCCTGCAAATGGTCAATTCTGAATACTGGGCAATGCCATTTCTGCTTGGCATTTTGATTGCAACACTTCTCATGACGGTTTTCAGCTACGGCTTGCAGGTGGTTGTTATACGAAAGCTGTTTGGCCAACCTCAATTTGCCGTTGTCATACTCACCATAGCGCTTGGCTTTGTGCTGAGGTTCATTGCCGGGTTTATCTGGGGACATGAACCTCTAAATCTGGAAACGCCGTTTGCCGGGCAAAATGTAAACGTGATTGGCATAGCACTCTCAATGGATCAGGTTGTCACTGTTGTCGTTACATTGATCCTTGTGATTGGATTGTTCCTGTTTTTCCAGAAAACCAAGCTTGGGGTTGCCATGCAGGCTTCTTCACAGAACCAGCTTGCGGCGTATTACATGGGTATTCCGGTGAAACATGTTCACGGCATTGTCTGGGCCTTGTCCGGGGGTATCGCAACGATTGCTGGTGTGCTGTTTGCAGCACGGGGAGCAATTGATCCCTCCCTCGGACTGCTTGGCATCAAGGCATTTGCCGCAGCGGTTATCGGTGGTTTTGGCAGCTTGCCGGGTGCACTGGCTGGCGGACTCATCATAGGAATTATCGAGCCGGTTGCCGGCCGATATTTTCCAACCGGATACAGCCAGATAGCACCGTATGCCCTCATGCTTTTGGTATTGATCCTGCGTCCGAATGGTTTGTTTAGCCAGATACAGGCGAAGAAAGCCTGAGCGATGCGGACACATTTCAAAACCAACTATGATCAGGACATCCAACTCTTCGAGGACAGGTGGACGCTTGGGGTATATGCAGTCTTGCTGGCAGCAGCAATCTGCATGCCTTTTGTCCTCGGAGACTATCTTCTGGGTGAACTGATCTCAATTCTCATTTGGGCAGTTGCGGGCATGGGGCTGATGGTTCTCGCCGGGCACACTGGACAGGCGAGCCTCGGCCATGCAGCATTTCTGGCTTGTGGGGCCTATATGGAAGTTTGGCTGCAATCAAAAGGGGTGCCATTCGTTCTTTCGCTACCATTGTCAGGTCTGTTTGCCGGGATTGTGGGCGCGATAATTGCCATTCCTGCGATCCGGATGTCAGGCATTTACCTGGCGATAGCGACCCTTGCCCTTGGTATTGTCGCTGAGGACGTCATCATCCTGTTGCATGATTATACCGGTGGCGTAGAAGGGGTTTTTGTCAATCCGATCAATCTGTTCGGCCTTGAGATTGAACGCTATAGCACGCCATCGCTTTTTTACTGGCTTTGCCTTGGGGTGACTGTTCTTGTCACACTTGGCTATGCAAACCTTTTGAGGAGTTCCACTGGAAGAGCATTTGTTGCTATTCGGGATTCAGAAATTTCGGCACGCGCCATCGGGATTAATGTGGCGCTTTACAAGACGATATCATTTGGAATCTCCTGCTTTATTACAGGCATTGCGGGCGCGCTGCTTGCGCATTTCCTGGGCTTCTTCAATTATGAAGCATTTCTGATCCTGATCTCAATCCAACTGCTTCTTCTCATTGTCATCGGAGGTATGGGCTCCATTCATGGCGCCTTTTTTGGAGCATTCGTAATCGGGTTCGTGCCGCAACTCGTCACCATTATTCGCGAGATGTTCACCTACAGTGCTGTGCCCGGCCTGGATACAGGAATTTTCGCGACGCTTCTGGTGCTTATCATGCTGTTTGAGCCTCAGGGCATATATGGGATGTGGGTTAAAACGCGCATCTGGTTTGAACTTTTTCCGTTGGCAAGGAAGGATATGTTCCGTCGTCACCGCAGTTATCTGAAAACAGAACGGATGCGATGATGTTGCTCAAGGTAAATGACATAGCGAAACAT
>JBCCYR010000396.1:0-3078 GCA_039189355.1 Pseudomonadota bacterium | reverse complement strand
GTTTCCAAACCCGCTCCCATGTCACGTTTGTTACACTCATTTGCAAGAAATTCGCGATCAGGGAATTCGCCCTCTCCTTGCCAGACTGCAAAACTGTCCAGAATGACGGACTGCAAATCACGCGCAAACCTGTTTTCGAATGCAAGTGTCGAGACTTCCTCGAAAAATTCCACACATAATGCGGGATGAAAAACAAGCCCACCGATCAGTGCTGCTTCCCGTAAAGGCATTCCGGCAGAGCCGCGTTTCACCAGCTTGCTTGAAAGCAGTGACGGGCTTGCGTGAAACCGCCTGCCCGCTGGTTGCACATTGCCCTGATTACGGCGGTTTTCGGAACTCTGATATCCACGGCTGCGGTTTTCATTCCGGTACGAAGTCTGGTTTCCGGCTGCATTGTTGGCGAAATACGAAGTCAGCCGTTCGCGGATATTCTGCTCATAGTGCCGGCGGATGTTCTCGTCGCGGACCGTATTGATTATCTGCCGTATTCGGGCTTCCAGCTCCGCACGCCTTTCCGGCGTGTCAAAACTGCCGGAAGAGACCTCGCGGGTCCACAACATGTCGGACAATGGCATGGCCGCATCCAGCACCTCACGCATCGCCTCCGGTCCGGAATCACGGATAAGGTCATCCGGATCCTTGCCTTCGGGCAGCATCGCAAACCGAACAGAGCGCCCGGGTTCCAGCAGGGGCAGCACCATGTCAATTGCCCGATACGCCGCTTTCAGCCCGGCAGCATCGCCGTCAAAACACAAAAGCGGCTCGGCATGCATCCGCCACAACAAGGCCATTTGGCGTTCGGTCAGGGCAGTACCGAGCGGCGCTACAGCATTTTCAAATCCGGCCGCATGAAGTGCAATGACATCCATGTAGCCTTCCGCGGCAATGACTTCCCCACGGTCATAGGCGGGCTTGCGCGCCTTGGCGAAGTTGTAAAGCACGTTCGACTTGTGAAACAACTCCGTTTCCGGTGAGTTCATGTATTTGGCAAGGGCATCCGGATTCATTGCCCGTCCGCCAAAGGCAATTACCCGGCCACGGGAATCAGGGATGGGAAACATGATCCGGTTGCGAAACTTGTCATAGGAAACCGCGATGTCTTCCCCATGATTGACAAGACCGCAGGCTTCCATCTGTTCGGGTTTGACACCCTGCTCTGCCAAAAACTGCTTGAGTGCGTTTCGGCCATCCGGCGCAAAGCCAATACCGAATTCCTGCTGGATTGCGGGAGACAGTCCCCGTCCGCGCAAGTAGGACCGCGCTGAAGCACCAACCGGCTCATGCAACTGCTTTTGGAAGAACTTTGCTGCCATTTCCATAACGTCGAACAGCGTTTTGCGTTTTTCCTCCCGCTCCTGTTCACGCGGGTTCATCACCGGCATGGGCAACCCTGCCTGGCTTGCCAAACGTTCGACCGCTTCACCAAAATTGAGGCCATCAAGCTCTGTTATAAAACGGAAGTGATCCCCCGATGCTCCGCAGCCGAAACAATAGTAACGCCCCTTGCGATCCTCACAATGAAAACTCGGTGTAGTCTCACCATGAAACGGACAGCAGGCCCAATAGTCCCCCTTGGCCGAATTGCTCTTCTTTTTGTCAAACGTCACACGCTGACCGATGACTTCGGAAATCGGAAGCCGGTCACGGATGTCATCAAGAAAGGAGTCCGGAAAGCGCATGGATTATATGTAGCGGTAAAAATAATGATCTACCACCTTCATAATAATCAGATGACTCCATGAATGTGGAAAACAGGAGATTTCTCTATCTTCTCTCTGTTGGAAACTGAAAGACTGTGAGCGGTCTTTCGATGCAATCACCCGGCAATTGCTGGCTGCCGACGATAAGCTCTCCCAAAGTCGCTTCAACACAACGCTTTTTACGTTCAGTACTATTGAACGGATTTTTCCTCACACCGGGCAAACCATTGTCCGCAAATGTGCCTGACGATTGGGATTGTGTTTTCCGCCCCTGCACAAAATCATCATTCCAGTCAAATTCCTGCGCAGACGTGATCGTCGGAATCGCCAAAGCAACGAACAATGCGGCTGAAGCTGATATAGCGGTTCTGTTTTTCTGCATAATGGACATGCCCTATTTTCATTGCGTTGAATATAGGGCAGCTTGACCAACATTAACATTCACCAGATATCACAATTCAGATTAACTGGTTTATCCGCTGCTCCGGCCCGCGCTAACAGGTTGCCAAGCGTGTCGCCGGATTCGAAACCGTACGCAACCATGATCACCACGCCTGCAACAGCCAGTTGTAGCTTGCTATCGTAAAATACTTCAGGCTATCGATCCAGTTCTCTAACGCCGCCGGCCAAAAGTCTTGGTGGGTATTCGTCCACTATTGCGGGACAGGCGGGGGGGACCACTATGAGATACATCTCTTGCAGCTACTGATGAAGTTTGAGAGTCATCGCCGTCGCGTTTGGATGCATATAGAATGTACGACAACGCACCTATGAATACGTAGACCGCAGCTGTGGAGATTTTGACTGGCAACAAATACTGTAAGGGTGACAGCGCCTGTACAATCATAAACTGCAGCTTGAAAACGGGCATAACGAAATATTGTCCTAAACTTGGAACGGAAAGCAAAGGTAACAAAAGCAAAGACAGATTCAAAACAACAACAATCAAGGACGAAACCGCTGCCGTCTTCCATGCAATAATCTCACCCCTTTGAAGCCTGTCCGGATTATAATCACGTTCATAGAACGAAAGGAAAATGATAAAGGCAAGGAAAACTATAAGAGTTGGGGGAAATGTTATCCCGATAATTCCCAATCCAAAATTCGCTCCCCAAAAATTGTTAAAGCCAACGAGCACCTTTGCGCTGGCCAGAACAAAAACCAGCGATGGTAATACCCAGTAGATACTCATATATGTAGTACGACATCGCTTGAAGATGATCACTGACATGAAAATGATAAACACGATCATCGCAACAGGACGGAGAAAGAACCCTGCAACAGCAGCCAAGGCACCACAAGCACCCCCGGGTCCCTCACAACTACTGACTTTGACCAAGCTAAAAAGCAGATATGGAAAGCTGATTATAAATACTGC
>JBCCYR010000395.1:0-3087 GCA_039189355.1 Pseudomonadota bacterium | reverse complement strand
TAGTTGAAAATGTAACTATCAAGGCATGAATTCGTGACTGATTTCGAACTTCAGGACTTTCTTCCCTACCTTCTCAACCGTGCTGCCGAGAAGGCCAGCCTCGACTTTCAGGCTGTTTACAAACGTGAATACGGCATGTTGCGGACGGAATGGCGTGTCCTGTTTCATTTAGGTGCCTATGGCGAGATGACGGCAAAGGAAATCTGCGAAAGCGGTGGCCTGCACAAAACCAAAGTCAGCCGGGCCGTTTCTGCACTTGAAGAAAAACGGCTCCTGAAACGCATCCGTTCCGAATCTGACCGGCGGGAAGAATACCTTTCCTTAACGCAACCGGGCACAGTTGCTTTCAGAAACCTGAAAGCCAGAGCAAGGGAGTATCAGGAAAATTTTACCAGCCAGTTCTCAAGCACGGAATTTGGAATACTGACCAACTGTCTGCAAAAACTTGCTGAAAAACGGTGACACTTAAAGGCAGACCTCAATCAGTTTTCGGGTATTTTCTTGCGTCATTTCGACAGGATTGCCGCTCGTGCTTGGATCTTTCAGCGCGTCCTTCACCAACCTGTCGATATCAGGGTCTGTAACGCCAAGCGCAGTCAGATTTTCCGGGATATTCATGTCAGCTTTCAACTGGCTCACGAAATTGACGAACCCTTCAAAGCCACCATCAATTGAGAGATAGCTCGCAGCGCGCTGAATCTTATCTTCTACGGCCGGGCGGTTAAAATGCAGGACGTTTTCCATCACGACAGCGTTGGTGGTGCCATGATGGGTATGGTGCATCGCCCCTATCGGATGCGACAGAGCATGAATGGCGCCGAGACCTTTCTGGAATGCGGTAGCCCCCATGGCGGCGGCGCTCATCATGTTGGCACGGGCTGCCAGATTTGCTCCGTCATTGTAGGCAAGCAACAGATTGTCTCTCACCAACAACATCCCTTCAAGGGCAATGCCTTGCGACATCGGGTGATAATGCGGCGAACAATAGGCTTCCAGGCAATGGGCAAAGGCATCCATACCCGTTCCTGCAGTAATGGCAGGAGGCATTGAGACTGTCAGCTCCGGGTCGCAAATGACAACCACCGGCAGCATCTTTGGATGAAAGATGATCTTCTTTTCCTCTGTTTCCGAATTGGTGATCACGCTGGCACGGCCCACCTCAGAGCCTGTTCCTGCAGTTGTTGGAACAGCAACGACCGGATCAATTGCGTCGACATCCGCCCGTGTCCACCAGTCACCGATGTCTTCAAAATCCCAGATGGGCCGGCTTTGACCTCCCATGAATGCAAGTGTTTTACCGAGATCAAGACCTGAACCACCGCCAAAGGCAATGACACCATCATGGCCACCTTCGCGATATATCTGCAGTCCTGCTTCGACATTCTTCTCATTGGGATTGGGATCAACGTCGGAAAAGAGTGCACTACCAAGCCCGTTTTCTTCCAGCAGGGAGAGCAGGTTTGTTGTGATATCAAGTCCCGCCAAACCCCGGTCAGTGACCACAAGAGGTTTTGAAATTCCAGCAGAATTGCATGCTTCCGCAATTTCGCTGATACGGCCAGCGCCAAACCGGATCGATGTCGGGTAAGACCAGTTTGCAACCAGATTCATGAGATTCAGCTCCCCTATAGGCCTATTTTCAAGCAATATTCGTGATTGACTTTAACAACGTATCTGCATTGCGCAAGGATGCACCTGTGGCAACACAGAGTTGCGGGATTATTAGCCATTCAAACGTCCATGCCGCACCAGAGCGTTCCTGCTCGTGGATCATGTTGTGCTGCATGCCTGCATTCAAAGTCGCTGCAAAACGCGCAATTGTGACAAGCATTTCCGCCTTTATCGGATTTCGCTTGTGCGCCATGGCGGAAGATGAGCCTGCGTCATCAAATGAAATCTCTTCGATTCCATTTTGCGCCATGAGTGCCGCATCCTGACCGAGTTTGCCGAGACAACCGCAAAGCCCGCAAAGCCAGTTGCAATAGGCATTCAATCGTGCCCGGTCCGTGTGCCAGACTTCACCCGGATCATTGAGTTCGAGCAATTCTGCAAGCTTCGCCCGGATTTCAGGGCCATTATCTCTCATTTTTGAGAGCGTTCCAACCGGTCCACCGAGTTGCACAACATGCAAATTGCTTTTGATATCCCCGAACGATGCAAGATGCTGTTTGATAGGCCGATGCCACTGCTGCAGCCGGTCTGCGACATTTACCGGGAGCGCCGCCTGCATCCGCGTCCGCGCCATCAGTTCCCGTTCGCCATACCTCTTTTCAAGCGAAGCAAGTTCTTCAGTCACACCAGTCAGACGTGCCTGCAGAATACGGTTCACTTCTACCAGGCGCATGGTCAGACTGGTATCGACCACATCCTGACTGGTGGACCCGAAGTGGAGACTTGCTGCCACCTCACGGTCACAAGCTCCGCGCAGCTGCTGGATGAATTCCGGAACTGCCATCCCATCCTGTGCCGAACCCTGCTGCAAGGCTTTCATGTCAGGTTCGAAACCATCACATGTTGCTGCAATGTCTTTCGCATGGTCTTCAGAAATCAAACCTGTTTCAACCTGCGCTTTTGCCAGCATCGATTCGAATTTCAGCATTGCAGCAATATCGGCCTTTACTGAAAAATGCGCAGCGATTTCCATGTCACCCAGAAGGCCGGATAGCAACGGAGCGTTGTAAGGCGTGAAAGACATAAGCTGTGGTTCCTAAATGTCGAAGAAAACGGTCTCGTTTTCTCCCTGCAGATGGATGTCAAACCTGTAACCATTTCCGCTTTTTTCGGCAATCAGGGTACCGCGTCTGTCATCTTCCAGATTGTTCAGAACGGCATCCGTGGAATTGTCTTCATCCGGGAAACAGATGCGCGTGTTCAAGCCCAGATTGATACCCCGGGCCACCAGCCAGACTGATATGTGGGGAGCAAACTGTTTCTCCTTGTCATGAACAGGCTTCGGACAATTGAACAAAACCAAGACCACCCTGTTTTTGTGTGCTTGAAAGACTTCATTAAGACGCGCACTACCATTGAAAAACTATTACGCCATCCCAAAAAATTTTACGTCGGCAAGATCCCTGATATCCCTAT
>JBCCYR010000394.1:0-3090 GCA_039189355.1 Pseudomonadota bacterium | reverse complement strand
AGGTTCAAATCCTGCTCCCGCAACCAACCCTTTCTTTAAATTCCCAAAACCGGAAAGCGACTAATTCGCTTGTTTGGATGAAATGGCTTGATCTCCATCCCAACCAAGCAGTTTTAACGACCTATCGCCTTGAACGAAGGCGCAAAAAAAGACCGCCCTCAAACGAGAGCGGTCCATCGCCCTTGCGGAGACGGGAAGTATTCCCGCCGCGCATTATCAAAGTCTTGCTTTTAGTAAGCCACGTTGAAAATCGTTCTGAAATGCTTTGGCGTTTCAATCTCGTCCAGCATGGCAATTGCGTAGTCTTCAGCACTGATATTGCTTTTGCCGCCTTCATCGTTGGTCAGCATTGTGCGCCCGGCGAGACGGAACTTTCCGGTTTTCTCGCCCGGATTGATCATGCCACCTGGTGCGAGAACTGCAAAGTCAATGTCAGCTGTTACCATCATCGCATAGGCTTTGCGCATGCCGGTTGCTTCCGGCAAAATCGTCTCCGGTGTCAGTTCAAGACAATTGGTTCCGTCAGGCATGTTCAGCGATGAGCCGCCGCCTACCATCAAAATCCGCTTTCCGGTCTTTTCGTGTGCTTCAATGAGCGAACGGGTAAATTCCTCTGCATCTTTGACCGCATCACCGCTGTTGCGCGGGCTGACGGCGGAAACAACGACGTCTGCCGCCTGTGCATTTGCGGTAACCGCAGCTGCATCATTTACATCGAGTTTTACGGCGGTGACACCCTGCTTGGTTTCGATTTTCTCCGGGCTGCGAACAGCGGCAGTAACTTCATGTCCGCGTGTGACTGCTTCATCAAGAATACGGCTGCCCACCATTCCGGAAGCACCGATCAGCAATATGTTCATTTCATTTCTCCAAAGTAAGAACAGTGTAAGAACGGTCGGCCTTACAAAATGCCAACTGTTCGTATGCGTTAAGGGTTAGCTCCACTTCATTTCGCCTTTGGCGACCTTTGCACCTATTTCAAGGGCAGGTAACAGACCCAGGTCTGGATAGAGCTTCTTCATCGCTGCTATCAGTTCGTCACTGTTAGCCGCCTTTTTCACTTCGTCTTCATAAGCCAAGAGATATTCGCGGGTGAACTTCAGGCTCTCGACCCCGTTGTTTGTGCCTTGCGCTGCGTGGCCTGCCACGACAATCTTGGGATTGCGTGCAATCAGGCTGTCCAGTTCGGCAATCCAGTTCGCACGGTCTTGAGGGGTTGGGGTATCCGCGGTCCAAACGTGCAATCCGTCGAATACATATACTCCGCCAAACACTGCCTGAAGCGATGGTGACCAAAGATACCTGCGGTCTTCCATCGTCTCGGAAGTGATGATTTCAATCGTTTCGCCTTCCAGCGTGAGCGTAGATGTGTCATCCGCTTCAGGGAAAACAACATCATCCTGGGTTTGTGGTCCGTATTCACCAAGAACCGGTCCCCAGACATCCAGTTTGTTTTGAACCTTCTGGCGGATTTTTTTGATTGTCTCTGAGGCGGCAACAACACGTGCTTCCGGAAACGCTTCCTTCACCGGCTTCAGGCTGAAGTAATAATCCGGATCATTAACCGAGACATAAATGGTTGTGAGGCGTTTTCCGCTTGCCCTGATTTTCTCGACAAGTTCGGTTCCTGCACCATAGTTGAAGCTGCCATCAATAAGGATGGCGTCTTTTTCACCAGTCAGCAAAACCGGTGCGCGATGGAAATCCTTGTCATCTCCGCGTAGTGCGCTCCATTCAATTGACTGTCCCGCCGACGCCGACAGCGGAATTATGGCAAGTGAGGTGGCAGCTGTCATTGTCTTCAATAGGCTTCGTCTCGAAATGGTACTCATGGGCTTTCCTTTCGGGGTTCTTGAGGGGGGTAAAAACAGGTTTAAGCTGCCAGTTCCCGGATTTTCTCCGGTTGTCCATAGAAGGCTGAGTGATCCACTTGGGTGAACTTGTCACCTTCGACCTTGATAACAGTCGGAACGCCATAAGCACCAACCGTCATCATTGCGGCTTCCGCTTTCTCAGACAGCTCCTTTGCCTTTTCGGCAAGTTCCGGTGTTCCGATTTTCTGGGCATCTTCTTCCGGAATGCCCTCTGCAATCAGTGCTGAAACAACAGCTTCGCGGTTGGAAGCAGAGACACCATCAATGTAGCGGGCTGTTTCCAGCCGGTTACGTATGGCAAACTCTTTTTCCGGTCCCTGGTCATGCACAAGTGCAGCGGCTTGAGCTGTGTAGCCGGATTCAAGAATTTCGGTATCTGATAGCACAACATTTTCCGTATACTTTTTGGAGAATTCCTGACCAGTCAATTCACCAATACGGGCGTCTGCCTTCAGGACATGGGCACCTTTTCCATCGGCCATTCGAACGGCAAGTGGCCCTTGGAAAAGATGTCTGTGCAGGACTTCCACGTTGGCGCCACTGGCTACCAGTGCGTCAAAAACGGGGGCTGCTCCGTAACACCAGCCACAATAAGTATCGTAGATTATAAGAAATTTTGTGTCCGACATGTGTCTTTGCTCCATTTGCTTTGAATGGAACATAAGCGGAATCGGATGTATGCTAAACAGAATATATATTGAATTACTGTCAGCTTTTGGCTAATTGTAACGTATGAAGCATAACCTCAACCGGCTTGCCTATTTTGTTGCCACGATTGATGCCGGCACGATTACAGGTGCCGCAGAAGCATTAGGCATCAGCAAAGCTGTTGTCAGCAAACAGTTGCAGCTGCTTGAAGATGAACTCAGAACGCCACTCCTGCTGCGCAACACCCGGCGATTACAACCGACCGAGGCAGGGCTGGTGTTTTATGAGGACGCAAGGTCTGCCTTGACGCATGCAGAGAATGCCTATGAGCGAATCCAGGAACGTGACAACAAACCCAAGGGACGACTTCGCATAACCGCGCCGGTTGATTATGGTGTTTCAAGGATTGCGCCATTTCTTGCCCGCTTTCGCGAAGCCTATCCGGAGGTTAGCGTTGACTTGCAGTTGACGGATGCCCAGATCGACATCATCGAAGAACGTTGCGACCTAGCATTCCGCATTGGTTGGCTCAAGGACTCCACGCATCTCTCCAGAAAACTTCAGGATT
>JBCCYR010000393.1:0-3108 GCA_039189355.1 Pseudomonadota bacterium | reverse complement strand
GCTGTGCCAATTCCTCAGCAATTTCGAACAAAAAGCACTGGTCTTTCATCAAGAGGTTTCCCATACATTTGCATGTCAAATCAGAAACAGCTGTTATAAATCGAAATTGAAAATTACTGAAGATTTTGAGTTATTCTTTACAAAACCTTAGGGCAGCTTTGTCCCGCAATCAGACATTCGACACCATTAAACCACCTGACGCAGAGCCTCACCCAGCACCATGGCACCAGAAAGTGCGACATTCAGTGAGCGGGCCTCACCTTTCATCGGAATGGTCAGCCTTGCATCCGCGGTCTGGTGTACGTTCTCCGGTACGCCGGAACTTTCCCGGCCCAACATCAGCAGGTCGTTGGTCGTGTATGAGAAGCCGGTGTAGGACATATCCGATTTTGTAGTGAGCAGGATCAAGCGTCTTTTGTGTTCTTCGCGCCATGCCTCAAACACTTCCCAGTTGAGATGCCGATGCATGGCGGCCTGCTCAACGTAATCCATTCCGGCGCGGCGGAATGCTTTCTCGTCCAGCCGGAAGCCTGCGGGCTCGATGATGTGTACTTTTACCCCCATGCACGCACCAAGGCGGAGCAGTGTGCCGGTGTTTCCGGGAATGTCCGGCTGATACAAAACAAGGTCAGGCATGATGTGGCTTTGTGGCAACAGTTTATCTTTTGTGCATGCTTTAGCGTCTCAGCCATTGCAATTCAAAATATTTGGGGTCACATTACGATTATGAACACCAGCCAGAGGAGGCAGACATATGTGCATCACATTTGACAAATGCATGCCTTCCTATGCCGGATCGGCACGACTTCCCATTTAGTTTCACACGCCTGTCGGCATAACGGCCGTCGATACCCCCTTGCAAATACTCGTTCGACGGCAAACTTAAAATTCTTGCTGGATTAAACCCATGTTCTCGTATTTCGAAAGTCTCATAAACCCATATCCTTCGGAAGTGCCGAAGCAGCCCCCGAACACGCTGCTGGCCTTCTTCTGGCATTATACAAAATCGTGCTGGAAAATTCTGGCGATCATGACTGTCACGGTCGCGGTGTTTTCAATTGTGGAAGTCTATCTTTTCGCATTTTTGGGAAACATCATTGATTGGCTCAGTGCGGCTGACCGTGCAACCTTTCTTCAAGACGAAGCTTATCAACTGCTTTTCATGACGGTGGTAATCCTGGTTGTCCTGCCATTACTGAGTTTGTGGCACTCACTGTTGATGCATCAAGCAATACTGGGCAATTACGGGATGATCATGCGCTGGCAGATGCACCGCTATCTGCTGCGCCAGTCCATGAGCTTCTTTGCAGACGAGTTTGCCGGGCGCGTTGCCACCAAGGTGATGCAAACGTCTTTGGCGCTGCGGGATGCAACGGTTGCCATTCTAGATGTAATGGTCTTCGTAACGGTTTATTTTCTTGGCGCACTTATTCTTGTTGGCTCGTTTCACTGGCTGCTCGCGGTGCCATTCGTTGGCTGGCTGGTCGGCTATTCGTTGATGCTCAAGTATTTCCTGCCGAGGATGGCGGAGATTTCCAAGCAACAGGCGGATGCCCGTTCGATCATGACGGGTCGTGTCGTTGACAGCTATACCAACATCACCACGGTAAAGCTATTCGCCCATGCGGACCGTGAAGAGGCTTACGCGCGTGATGCGATGGACACGTTCCTGCAAACGGTTCACCCGCAAATGCGGCTTTCGACCGGGTTCGAAGTTTGTGTCCAGCTTCTGAACGGCTTGCTGCTGGGTGCAGCAGGCGGTATCGGCATCTGGCTCTGGATGACCGAGGCTTCCGGTGTTGGCGCCGTTGCTGTTGCCATCGGACTGGTTTTGCGGATGAACGGCATGGCCCACTGGATCATGTGGGAACTGGCGCGCCTGTTTGAATCCTTAGGTGTAGTCCGGGATGGCATGAACATGATGTCGAAAGCGCATTCGGTTATTGACAAACCCGATGCGCAGAGGCTGGAGGCTGCGGGAAAACCGATCCGCTTTGAAACCATCAAATTCACCTATGGTGGTGATGGCAATGTCATGGAAAACCTGTCACTGGAAATCGAGCCGGGTCAGAAGGTGGGTCTTGTCGGGCGTTCCGGTGCGGGCAAGACGACGCTCACCAACATCCTGCTGCGGTTCTATGATGTTGAAGGTGGTGCCGTTAAGATCGGCGAGCAGAACATTGCCGATGTGATACAGGATAGCCTGCGTGAGAACATTGGTATGGTGACGCAGGATACGTCTCTTCTGCACCGCACGATCCGCGAGAACATTGCTTATTCGAAACCTGATGCGAGTGATGATGAAGTCATCGCAGCGGCGAAGAAGGCAAATGCGTGGGAGTTTATTCAGGAGCTTGTCGACAATGAAGGCAATGCCGGCCTTGATGCCCAGGTTGGTGAGCGTGGCGTGAAACTTTCCGGCGGGCAGCGCCAGCGGATTGCGATTGCCCGCATCTTCTTGAAAGATGCACCGATCCTGGTTCTGGACGAAGCAACATCTGCGCTGGATTCGGAAGTTGAAGCTGCAATCCAGGAAAGTCTGTTTGATCTGATGGAAGGCAAGACGGTCATTGCGATTGCGCATCGGCTGTCAACCATTGCCCAACTGGACCGACTTGTCGTAATGGATCAGGGTCGAATTGTTGAAACAGGAACCCATAATGAACTGGTCAAGGCAGAAGGCATCTACGCAGATCTCTGGTCACGCCAGTCCGGCGGGTTCCTGCCGACGCAGGCAATTCCGGAAGAGAAAGGATCGCAGGCCGCTGAATAGGGGCACTGCTGCATGAAACTGTTCGATTCGGTTTTCCGGCTGTTTGAAAGCTGGATCGATCCGTTTAAACCTCGCGATGACTATGAGCCACCGAACAGGCTGTTCGCCTATGTCTGGCATTATGTCGGGCAGGTGAAATGGGCGTTTGCAGCACTTCTGCTTTACGGTTTTGCGAATGCCATCGTGGAAGCAACGGTCTTTTCCTTTGTTGGTCAACTGGTTGATGTGTTGACACAATTCGAGGTAGGCGGCGGCAAGGCTTCGGGCTGGGATGGTTTGCTTGCATCTCACGGGTATACGTTGCTTTACATGTTGTTGGTGGTGGCCGTATTGCG
>JBCCYR010000392.1:0-3109 GCA_039189355.1 Pseudomonadota bacterium | reverse complement strand
GGATTTTTTCTGCCCGCTTGTCCCCTATTACCGGATTGGCAAGAAAGTAAAATTTGTCGAGAATTTCCTGATCCGACAGCGGATCTTCGTGATCACCACGTGCCGGATGGCATTCGGAAACATGAACTTCGCCGGTTTTGAGTTTTATTTCCACATGTGCAAAGCGTTCAGCGGGGAAGGCCTCATTGTAGGGTTCGTATTCCTTTAGAATCATGTTTTCTGAAAGCGACATAACCCTCTCATCAGTCAGTGATTTTCCACCAACTTCATCCGGGCCTAACTGTCCAAAAACAAGTGCGGCTCCCACAGGGAAGGGAAGCGAATATTGGGCTTCATCTGTCGTTGCGGGATGTGTGGTCGCGAGCCGGGTCGCCTCATGAAAACTGTGAACCGTTATGGTTTCAATGTCTTCATGCCTGAAATTGTGTTTGTGCTTGAGTGTCAGTGACGCTTCGGCGGCCGGTTGAGCCCATCTGCACACAGGATAGGGCTTGAAATACTGTTCCAGTATCGTCCAATGCTCTCCCAGATCACTCCAAAAGTGGGCAACATCGTTCCCTTCGACTGTAATTGCCGGCGCGCCTGTAAATCCTGAGTGGGCAAGATAAGTGGCACTTACACCTGCCATTGCGCCCCAACCTGACCCGTCTTTCAACATGGTGGGATGATCGATGCAACGCATCATCTGGCTTCGTGGCCCGTGATACTCGCCAATCCCGATTGCGTGCCTGGTTTTGTTTTCATCAAACTTCAAAAACCGGCTGCCAAGTGCAGCCGCAGTAACAGCCCCCCAAGCGCCGGATGTATGATAATCAGACACACTTCCATGCAGAGCGAGTGCCGCCCTGGCACCAATCTCATAGCCTACAACCAGGCTTGTAAGAAATTCCTGACCGTCGTTTCTCCCTTCGGCTTCAAACAAAGCCATAAGCACGGGAAGAACATGACATCCGATATGACCCTTGGCCGGCCTGTAGCCATCATGGGCATCAATCGAGTCTATCATCATGCCGTTTGCCAATGCAGCACCTGCCGGGCTGACTTTTCTGCCATCGAGCATAAGGGTTGCCGCCTTTGAACCGGCAGCGAAATGTTCCGTAGCATGGTTACTGATCAAACCCGCCAACTCAGTCTTGGAACCGGCAATCATCACGCCAACCAGATCAAGCAGGCAACGTTTGGCGAAATCCATTACCTCTTCCGGAATGTCATCGTGCGTTGTTGAGTGCAAAAATTGCTGAAAACTGGTACCGGTCAAGTCAATATTCCCCATCAATGGCAAGCCCAATATTCGAAGCATTCAGCCTACTGGTCAATTGAGATTTACGACAGATTTGACGCTGTGAGGTTGTGATATGCCTATTGCAACCAGTTCTTGCCTTCTTCGACGACAATTACAGTTGGGCGATCTGCGGTCAGCGCGGCCTTGTATGTGTCAACAAACTCTTCCATGGATTCCGGACGCGCAGCGTTGCAGTGACAGGATTTGGCAAGGGCGACAAAATCCGGGTTCAGGGGTTCAACACCGACACGATCTATCTGCCTGATGTCCATATCGTCCTGGATTTGTTTCAATCCTCCATTCTCCCAAATGATAACCGGAATCGGCAGCCGGTACTCAGCAGCTACCATCAGTTCCGGCATGGTGAACATGAAGCCGCCGTCACCGACCAAAACAGCAACAGGTGAATCCGGTTTTGCCATTTTGGCACCAATCGCGCTGGGTAGCGCGTTGCCGAGAGAGCAATATCCTGCTGGGTAAAACCATTGCCTTGGTTTGCGCATGGGTTTCGCAAATGCACCTGTGTATACGATTTGGCATGCGTCACCTGCAAAGATGGTTTCTTCCGCAGCAATATCATCCAGGATATTGAGCAGTTTCACATGCTGGGCTTCAGAGGTAGAAAGCGTTTCCAGAATATCATCGCGCAGTTTTTGGACTTTGCTTTCTGCTTCTGCACGATTGTTCGATATGTGACCTTGCAGTTCCGCTTTCAGCAAAGCCATGGCAGAACCTGCATCTGAAACAATGCCGATTTCCGCCGGATAGAGATCGTTTATTTTGGCCGGATCAATATCGACACGAATGATTTTGCCTTTGAAACGAAGCCTTTCAACAAAACTGTTGGTTTCGGAGAGTTCCGTTCCGACAGCCAGAACGACATCCGCATTTTCAATGAGTTCCCGTCCCTCGGCGCGAACGATACCGGAACTCATGCAAAGCGGATGATCATCCGGCACAATTCCCTTACCGGCAGACGAGTTGCAGACAATGGAGCCTGTTGCTTCCGCTATTTCAACCAAGTCTCCTGAAGCTGAAACCGCTCCGCCGCCAACCATGATGACAGGATTGATAGCAGATTTCAGAAGCGAAGCAGCTTTAGAGATTGTGTCATGAGTGGCTGCCGGCCGTGCAGGAAAGTTCATTGGCTCCCAGACTTCTTCAACCAGCTCTTCCTGTACATCAATCGGAACAGAAATATGAACGGGTCTCGGTCTGCCACTATTGAAGATTGAAAATGCCTGTGCAATCAGCTCTGGAACATCTGAGGCCCGCATTGCGGTGGCGGAAAGAGCAGTAAGCGGTTCTGTCACCTTTTTCTGCTCGGTGATCTCATGCAAAACCCCCCAGCCCTTGCCGATCGTATAGCTTGGCGGTTCTGCAGACAACAGCAGCATTGGAAGGCTGTCACAATAGCATTCCGCAACAGGCGTGAGGGCATTGGTAACGCCAGGTCCGGATATGACCAAGGCTACGCCCGGGTCGCCGGTGGCCCTTGCCCAGCCTTCGGCCATGAAACCAGCCCCCTGTTCATTTCTGGCCTGGACGTGTTTTACATGCTTGTCCAGACCACGGCAGAACTCCAGAGTATGCACACCCGGTATGCCAAAGACTGTCGAAACACCGTACTTCTTGAGCAACAGAATTGTTGCTTCACCACATGTGATGGATTCGACCATAAGTGCTGTTCTCCAAGCCGTTTTTATTTTAAAAATCAGTCACCAATGAGCAGTAACTTGTCAATATTTGAATTCAAAATGCCATTATCGATTTGTCATCAGACAGCTTTATGGCTGTTGATACAAAGGGGATCAGGGGAAATTCATG
>JBCCYR010000391.1:0-3117 GCA_039189355.1 Pseudomonadota bacterium | reverse complement strand
TAATGCCATACTCCTCGCAGATGGAGGTAACTGCCTCCATGTCGGCAATATGCCCGCGCATGTGGGAAAGCAGCATGAACTTGGCACCACTGTTTTTCGCCTTACTGCGGAGATCATCAATATCCGTGTGCCAGTTTTGGTCAATCTCTATGAAAACCGGGCTGCCGCCGGCCGCATGGATCGCCCCCGGAACAGGGGCCAGCGTATAGGCATTGGCCAGGATTTTATCACCAGGCTTCATCCCTACAGACCGGAGTGCAACCTGCATGGCATAACCGCCCGAAGTACAGGCAATGCAATAGTTTGTCCCTTGGTATTCTGCGTACTCATCTTCCAGAAGGGCTGCTTCGGCGATTTCGCCTTCAACCGTATTGTAACGGTGGAGCCGCCCGCCCTTGAGTATTTCGACGGCCCGCTCGATCACAGCATCCGGCATGCCTTCCTGCTGTGTAAAGGGTTTGTCAAAAACAGTCTCTGACACCATTGTCTCCATAAAAAAGCCGGGGTCAGAAGCCCCGGCTTTCCTGATTGATTTACCGGATTAACCGCGACCTTTCCACGGAATCAACTTGTTCTCAAGTATCCGCATGAGAACTTCAATACCAAATCCGATCACACCGATTATGATGATACCGATAATAACGATATCGGTTCTGCCAAACTTCGAAGCAGCCGTAATCATGGCACCAGCACCTTTTTGGGCAGCCACCAGTTCTGCAGCAACCACCGTACCCCAACAAACGCCCATGGCCACACGGGCACCCGTGAATATGTCCGGCAGGGAATTTGGCAAAATTACCCGTGACAGTATCTGTCTTTTGGTAGCACCAAGACTATACGCTGCATGGACCTTGGAGATATTGACACCGGACACCCCGGCCCGCGCCGCAATTGTCATGATCCAGAGTGCCGCGAGGAACAATAGAGAAACCTTGCCTTCTTCGTTGATACCGAACCAGATGATAATCAGCGGAATCAGAGCCAGTGGCGGCACCGGACGCATGAACTCCACAATCGGATCAAACCAGCCACGTAACCAGCCAGTCAGCCCCATTGCAAAACCGAGCGGGATACCAAAGATACAGCCGAGGAAGAAACCTACAACAACCCTTTCCAGTGACCAGAATACATGCTCCCAAAGGCTGACTTCCTGGAAACCATTGATGTTGAGGTCAATGAAACGGTTCCAGACTTGCTCGGGAGGAGGCAAATACAATGCCTCCATCGTCAACCCTTCATACGGACGGACTGAAAGACTACCGCTGTTGGTCATGAAGATTTCACCGTTGTCGAATTTTACGGTATCTCCAGGCTTGATCGGGTTTCCATTGATTTCAGTTACGGCATACCCATCTTCCTTGCCGCCGTCATCATTATTATGGGCGCGCAGGATCTTCGTACGGCGAACCTTGATTTCAACACTGTCATTCTTGGCAAATCCGGAAGCTTCGGGAATATTGACCTCGGCAACCTCATCATCCGGACCAACAACATTCACCACAACAGTCGCATTGGCGGTCTGGCCTGCAACATTGTTGGCGGTGTATTCAAACTGTGTTTGGCCCGTGAACGGACCCGGCAATATCTGAAAAGGCAGCAGGTTTGAACCTGTCGCGATCATCCAGAGAATGAAGATTGCGATAACCGAAGCAACAGATGCAAACCGGTTTGCGGTAACTGCGCTTTCATCACCAAATGTAACAGTCTTCAGGCTGGTAAAGCCGCGAGCCTTGTCTTTTCCCTTCGTGATGTAATGATCAATTGCCCAACTCAATGCGCTGAAGAGAAGGTAAATACAGAATATTCCGACGATACCCAAAGCCATCCATATGGTCGTGACCAGCGCGCCGCCAAATTCTGCCAGAAATTCTGGATCTGTAAAAAACATTATCCTGCCCCCTATGCGTTTTCAGCCCGGCCCATGATTTCCTCTTCCATATCCCAGATCATGGTGAGGATTTCATCACGGGTAGGCCCGAATTTCTTGTGTTTCTTGACTTCGCGCAAGTCAGCGCCAACGCCCAGTTCTGCGAATGGGAGCTGATACTCCTTGTGAACCCGTCCAGGACGTGGTGCCATCACCAGCAGCCGCTCACCAAGCAGAAGGGCTTCTTCCACGGAGTGAGTGATAAGAATGATTGTTTTGCCTGTTTCTTTCCAAAGCTTCAGAACAAGTCCCTGCATTTTCTCACGCGTCAACGCGTCAAGCGCACCAAGCGGTTCATCCATCAGGATTACATCGGGCTCGTTAGCCAGACAGCGGGCCAGCGCCACACGCTGCTGCATGCCACCGGAAAGTTCATAGATCGCCTTCTCCTTGAAGTCCTGCAAACCGACAACTTCGAGAAGATGATCGACAATATCATTCATTTCACCTTGGGCCATACCCTTCATGGACGGACCGAATGCCACGTTCTTGCGAACACTCATCCATTCAAACAGCGCACCCTTTTGGAAAACCATGCCGCGCTCAGGACTGGGCCCTGTAACGTGGTGATTATTGAGCGAAATCACACCTGCCGTAGGCGCAAGAAACCCGGCAATAATGTTAAGCAATGTGGTTTTGCCGCACCCCGAAGGCCCCAGAACGGACATCAACTCACCTTCCTTGATTTGAAGGTTTATGTTTTTAAGCGCCTCAACCTTGCCACCATCCGGCAGTTCAAAAGTCATGGACACATCATCTATAAATAGCCCGGTCATGAATCCCCTCATCCAGAATTATTTTTGTTACACGCAGCCGCCACAAAGGGCGACTGCGCCATCTTGTCAATCAGGCCGGATTACTGGCCCACTGCCTCGAGATAGCTCCAGTTGACCAGCGACTCATACTCGCTAAGCGCCTTGATCTGACCAGCTTCTTCAAGCTTTTTCGCGCTGTCAGACAGGTAACCGGACACGAATGCAGGTCCCCATGAATCAGAGCGCTTTTCAGCCATGGTTGGATATGAAAACTCTGCAATGGTTGTTTTCACCGCATCGAGTTCCATGCCTGATCCCTTGGCAAGCGCAGGAAGCATTGCATCGCGGTCTGCACGATATTTGTCTTCCATCTCTGCATTCACGGCAAGGAACTTGCTTACAAGCTCAGGATGCTCTTCACCGAATGATGTCGGG
>JBCCYR010000390.1:0-3131 GCA_039189355.1 Pseudomonadota bacterium | reverse complement strand
TTCGTGAACTAACTTGTTCAAGCCATTCTTGCGGCCTGTTACTCCTTTCACGTGCCAGTGCAGCGTTCCCTACGAAAAAATGAAAAAGAATAGAAAAGGCCTAGATTAGCGGCCTCGTTCGCCATTCTTTCTCAATATGTATGTTTGAGATTGCTCTGGGAGCGACATTCCGCAAAAATGTACATTGGGCTCAGAGCAGCTATTTGATCCGTGTCACCCCAAAGCCCATTTTACCACAGCATCGCAGTGTATCGCTGCGCAGTCGATGATTGGAAACCCGGTGCTGCCTTCCTGATATACCAGTGCCAGGTCGGTGCCGCCCAACAGGATTGCATCGGCTTTCCGTTCTTCAAGCAGCGTTTTGCATGCTTCGGCGAAGACTTCGCGCTGCTGGTTATTTACTGTTCCGGCTGCGGCCATGGTTACATAGGCTTCGTGGACCGCATCGAGTTGGTGTCCTTCAGGCGGAATGATCTCGGCACTGGTTATCCCGCCGTAAAACCGGGTCTGCATTACGGTTCGGGTGCCAAGGATTCCTATTCGTTCATATCCCAGTTTTCCGACCGCCTTGCCGGTTTCCTCAATCATGTCGATGACGGGCAAGGGTGAAATCTTCTTGAACGGTTCGATGCAGAAATGCCCTGCAATCGAAGTGACCACTACACATCCCGCACCCGCTGCGGCCAGACGTTTGGTCAGGCGCTCATAGATTGCCACCTGTTCCTCAACGCTGTTCTTGGCCAGATTTTTCAGCAATGTGCTGGAACTGGCATGAACCGTTGTCAGTTCCAGCGGGCGTTCCGCAGCTTCGAACGCTCTTATGATGCGCTGGTAGTAATAGTCCGTTGCTGCAGGGCCGATGCCCCCGATGAGACCGATCTGCATTCTCTTGCTCCCTTTTTCTGAAAAACAGACTTCGGATGGTGAATTCTGATTGCCCCTAATTCCTATTCCCGCTAACACAAATAGACAATCACTAGCGGGTCAAATTCCATGAAGGCTGAAACAACTTTCGTTCTTGGGGGAGCACGGTCCGGCAAGAGCATTTTTGCCGAAAATCTGGTGCTCAAATCCGGTCTTAAATCTGTTTATCTTGCTACCGGACGTGCATTCGATGATGAAATGGTGGAGCGCATTGAAAGCCACCAGATGAGACGGGGTGAGGAATGGATCACTGTTGAGGAACCTCTCGCCCTGGTGGATGCCATTCAGCAATCCGCCCATTCGGGCCGGATCATACTGGTTGATTGCCTCACACTCTGGGTGACCAACCTCATGATGGCCGAAGCCAATGTGGAAAAAGAAGTCGCAGGCCTTGTTTCCATGCTTCGTGACGTCTCTGTGCCGGTTGTACTGGTGTCAAACGAGGTCGGGCAGGGCATAGTTCCTGATAACAAAATGGCGCGGGAGTTTGTTGATTTGTCGGGAAAGGCACATCAGGCGATTGCGGAGGTTTGTAACCATGTATATCTCATGACGGCTGGATTGCCGCAGAAACTCAAATAGAGGGTTCAAACCATGGATGCACAAAAGATACCGGCAACCGTAATCACCGGTTTTCTTGGCGCGGGAAAAACAACGCTCATCCGCAACATGTTGCAGACAGCTAATGGCAAGCGCATCGCGTTGATCATAAACGAGTTCGGTGATCTTGGTGTGGATGGTGACGTGCTGAAAGGTTGCGGCGACGAAACTTGCACCGAAGACGATATTGTCGAGCTTAACAACGGCTGTATCTGCTGCACGGTGGCTGACGATTTTGTGCCGACCATGGAAAAACTGTTGGGGCGTGAAAACCGGCCGGATCACATTGTTATTGAAACATCCGGACTTGCCTTGCCGCAACCACTGGTCAATGCGTTCAACTGGCCTGAAATCCGTGAACAGGTGACCGTCGATGGCGTGGTAACCGTGGTGGACAGCCGTGCGGTTGCAGATGGACGCTTTGCTGATGATGTTGACCGGGTGAATGCCCAGCGTGCAGAAGATGAGGCACTTGACCACGAAAGCCCGCTTGAGGAATTGTTTGAAGACCAGATTACCTGTGCAGACATGATTGTTTTCAACAAGGCTGATCTGGTGGATGGCGATGTGCTGGAGAAAGTTCAAGGGGAAGTTGGCGACAAGATTTCCCGCTCGGTAAAACTCGTCAAATCCTCACATGGTTCCCTTCCAGCGGAGGTATTGCTCGGCCTCGACAGTGCGACTGAGACGGATATCCAGAACCGTAAGTCTCATCATGAGTTACATCACGAGGCATCCCATGCGGAACATCATCATCACGATGACCATGATCATCACCACGACCATGATCATGATCACGACGAATTTGAAAGCTTTGTCGTGATGGGCAGCACTGTTTCTGACCGGGATGCGCTTGTTGGCGGCTTGAAGCAAATCATCGAAGAGCATGACATTTTGCGCCTGAAAGGCTTCATTTCACTGGAAGGAAAGCCGATGCGCCTTGTTGTTCAGGGTGTTGGCAACCGAGTTGATCACTATTTTGACCGGGAATGGGAAGCAACTGAAACCCCTGCTTCGCATCTGGTGGTAATTGGCCTTGAGGGCCTGGCGCAGGACAAAATCAATCAGCAGATTTCTGCATTGATGGGGTAGGGTGCCATGCACCTGCTGCTTGCCCAGAAGGGCTCCGTAAACGAAAGTGATGAAGCCGTTGATCTGGGGCAGGATCCGGCTGATCTTGTCTTCATTTCTGCAGCTGATACGGAACTTTCATCGCTTGCTGCAGCAAGGGAAAAGCTTGGCAATGAAGCAGTGAGTTTGCGTGTTGCCAATCTCATGCAGCTTTCGCACCCGATGTCGGTGGATGTTTACGCAGAAAATACGGTTGCAAAAGCCCGTTTGCTGATTGCCCGGGTTCTCGGTGGAGAGAGTTACTTCCAGTATGGTCTCGAAAAGCTGCTGGAGACTGCCCAACAAAACGGTGTTGATCTGGTTGTGCTACCGGGAGATGACAAGCCGGATGCGGGATTGGCGCGTTTCAATACCGTTGATGGCAGATTTGCGGAAAGCTGCTGGGATTATCTCAAGGAAGGGGCCTGCGCGATGAATTCCGCCGCCCGGTCAGGAGTTCCGAGCGTGTCCGACGTCGCCACCGCGATGCGCGCCTC
>JBCCYR010000389.1:0-3143 GCA_039189355.1 Pseudomonadota bacterium | reverse complement strand
GACAAACCAGATGGTTCAAAACGTCGAGGCGCGATCTGATGATGGACTCACCCCGCGCGAGCAGCTCGAAGCGCTTGATAATGTCATCAGTGTTTTGCAGCGCGACCAGCAATTGTATTGGCAGGAACTCCAGCAGGAACTAGTAAGTGAGGGCATTTTTATCCTTTCACCAAACGAACTGGATGAAGACGAAGACAAGTGGCTGGAAAACCACTTCATTCTCAACATGTTCCCGATATTGACCCCGTTATCCATGGATTTGGCACACCCGTTCCCGTTCATTTCAAATTTGGGGCATGCCCTGATTTTTGAACTTGAGCGTGAAAGCGACGATCATGCGATGTTCGCATTCATACGTCTGCCTACTGGAATCGAGCGGTTTGTTCAGTTGCCGAGACGTGAGCGCAGGCAGTTTCACTTCATCCGGATTGAACAGATAATCGAGCGGTTTATCAGTACTATGTTCCCGGGATACAGAATCAAGGGCGCAGGCAATTTCCGCGTTATCCGGGACAGTGATCTCGAAGTTGAAGAAGAAGCGGAAGACCTTGTACTCACATTCGAAACTGCCTTGAAGCGCCGTCGCCGTGGAACGGTGATCCGTATTGAAACGGACAGCGCCATGCCGGACAATCTGAGAGAGTTTGTTCTGTCTGAACTCCATGTAGATGGCATGCAGGATGCAATCGTGGGAGAGGTTCTGGCACTTAACAACTTGTCGGAAATTGTCTCTGCTGAGCGGCCTGATCTGAAATTCCCGCCGTTTTCTGCGCGTTTCCCTGAACGTGTAAGGGAACATAACGGGGATTGTTTCGCGGCAATACGTCAAAAGGATATTCTGGTTCACCACCCATACGAGTCCTTCGACATCGTTGTCCAGTTCATTCGTCAGGCCGCGCGGGACCCTGATGTTCTTGCGATCAAGCAGACCTTGTACCGGACTTCCAACAACTCTCCGATTGTTGCCGCACTGATTGAAGCTGCCGAAGCGGGTAAATCTGTTGTTGCCATCATCGAATTGAAGGCCCGTTTCGACGAGGAAGCAAATATCAGATGGTCACGCGACCTGGAGCGGGCAGGCGTTCAGGTTGTGTTTGGCTTCCTCGGCTGGAAAACCCATTCAAAACTCAGCCTTGTTGTTCGCAGGGAAGACCGTGGCATCCGCAACTATGTCCACATCGGCACGGGGAACTACCATCCGATTACCGCGCGCCTTTATACCGATCTTTCCTATTTCACGACCAATCCGGTAATCGCCAATGATGTTGCCAAGGTCTTTAATTTCACGACCGGTTACGCCGAACCTGAAAGCCTTGAAAATCTCGTCATTTCACCGGTTAATCTCCGCGACAAGATGATGGAACACATCGAGCAGGAAATCGCCCATGCAAATTCCGGTGCGGGCGGATACATCTGGGCAAAGATGAATTCCCTTGTTGATCCTGAGATCATTGACGGCCTCTACCGTGCAAGCCAGGCCGGTGTCCAGATTGATCTGGTTATCCGCGGCATTTGTTGCCTCCGGCCAAATGTTGTCGGACTGTCTGAAAACATTCGTGTCAAATCGATTGTTGGCAGGTTTCTGGAGCATAGCCGAATCATCTGTTTCGGTAACGGAGGGCCACTACCTTCGAATATGGCCGTTGTTTACATGGGCTCGGCTGATTTGATGCCCCGTAACCTGAACCGCCGTGTTGAAACACTCGTGCGGCTGGAAAGTGATACTGTCCGCCAACAGGTGCTGGACCAGATCATGGTCGCTAATCTGCTTGATACGGAATTGAGTTGGGAAATTTTGCCTGATGGAACTTCGCGTAGGATAACTCCACCGGACGATGGCGAATCGTTCAATTGTCAGACATACTTCATGACAAATCCGAGTTTGTCTGGGCGTGGGGAAGCACTTAAAACGGATGCGCCAAAGAGGTTTATCGATAGCTGGCCTGCTCAAGGCGAGCGACAAGATTGAGGCACAGGGGCGGCTTGGAAGGCGCGTCCCCATTGCGATCATCGATATCGGCTCCAACTCGGTCCGGCAGGTTGTCTATGA
The DNA here is from genome assembly GCA_039189355.1 of Pseudomonadota bacterium. GTDB lineage: Bacteria > Pseudomonadota > Alphaproteobacteria > Rhizobiales > Rhizobiaceae > JAALLB01. Next base: position 1,093 of record JBCCYR010000389.1, on the reverse strand, counting down.
GGGCTTAAGCCGCTCGCCATCAATCCTCTTCAATGAAAAAGTCCTGTGCGGGCTGGGCCGGGGTGTCGCCAAAAACGGTTTGCTGGATGAAGAAGCTTCCGAAAGGGCGCTGACCGCAATTCGCCGTTTTGTCAGACTTGGGCAACAATTACAGGTCGGTGAGACGCATGTGCTGGCAACGGCCGCGACCCGTGAAGCCGGGAATGGCGAGGAATTTGTTGCCAAGGTCGAAACCATAACCGGGCAGAAAATCAGACTGCTTTCTGGCCGAATGGAAGCTGAACTTGCAGCGCTTGGAGTCAAATCCGGCTTCTACAAACCTGAAGGTATTGCCGGCGACCTGGGTGGCGGTTCCATGGAACTGATTGAGGTAAATGGTGATGTTACGAACGGCGTGACAACACCTTTGGGCAGTCTCAGGCTTCAGGAAATGTCGCGTAATGACCTGAAGGCTGCTGGTAGTATTGCCCGAAAGACCCTGAAAAATGCAAATGTGAGCTGGCCAGGGAATCTTCGTACTTTTTATGCCGTTGGAGGAACCTGGCGGTCGCTGGCAAGGCTGCACATGCTGGAAACGGGCCATCCGGTGGATGTTGTTCATGGCTATTCGGTTCCGGCAGAGAAATTTGCCTCTTTCTGTCGCAAGGTCGTGTCAAAGCCCCCGGACAGTTTCAAACATGCGGAGGAAATCTCAAAAAACCGGCGTCCGCTACTGCCTTTCGGAGCAATTGTAATGGCTGAGACACTTGAGCACATCGGGGCAGAGCATGTCTCCATGTCAGCTGTTGGACTGCGTGAAGGTTACCTCTATTCTCTACTTGATGATGACATCCGCAAACAGGATGCACTTCTCGAAGCAACCACAGAACTTTCGATACTGCGCGCCCGCTCACCGCACCATTCCCGGGAGCTTGCAAAATGGACAGATGATGCTTTCAGGGTAATTGGTGTCACAGAAACCGAAAGTCAGCAACGCTGGCGGCGGGCCTCATGCAATCTGGCAGACATTGCCTGGCGGTCGGCATCCGACTTTCGTGCCGAACAGACTCTTGGAATCATCAACAATGCCGGTTTCAACTCGATAAGCCATGAG
>JBCCYR010000388.1:0-3144 GCA_039189355.1 Pseudomonadota bacterium | reverse complement strand
GTTGCTGCCGGTGTTGAGAGCATGTCGCGCGCTCCGTTTGTGATGCCCAAGGCTGAAACCGCTTATTCCCGCAATGCCGAAATTTATGACACAACGATCGGATGGCGGTTTGTGAACCCTGTCATGCGCCAGCAATACGGCGTCGACTCCATGCCGGAAACCGGTGAAAATGTTGCTGAGGATTTTAATGTCAGCCGGGAAGACCAGGATGCATTTGCGATGCGTAGCCAGGAAAAGGCAAGTGCCGCCCAGACCAATGGACGACTTGCGAAGGAAATAACGTCGGTTGAGATCCCGCAGCGCAAGGGTGATCCGGTGGTTGTCGAACAGGATGAACATCCCCGAGCCACAACACTGGAAAAGCTTGCCGGTTTGCCAACGCCCTTCCGTGATGGTGGAACCGTTACAGCGGGCAATGCCTCCGGTGTTAATGACGGTGCTGCCGCCATGATTATCGCATCCGGTGAAGCGGTAAAGAAATACGGATTAACACCCATGGCCAGAATTCTGGGAGGTGCTGCTGTTGGCGTTGAACCTCGCATCATGGGCATCGGTCCGGCCCCTGCAACGCAAAAACTGTGCGCCCAGCTTGGGCTAAAACCGGAAGATTTTGATGTGATTGAACTCAATGAAGCATTTGCCTCACAAGGTATCGCAGTTCTTCGGGAACTTGGTGTTGATGAAGCTGGCAGCCATGTAAACCCGAATGGCGGAGCGATTGCGCTTGGTCATCCGCTTGGTATGTCCGGAACCCGCATCACCGGAACCGCTGCACTCGAACTGAAAGAAAAAGGCGGCAAACTGGCGCTTGCCACCATGTGTATCGGTGTGGGGCAGGGGATTGCAGTCGCGATGGACGCTGCCTGATTTTTATTTCAGCCTGATCGCAACGTTTTTTGTCTGGACATAGTTCCAGAGTGCTTCACGCCCTTTTTCGCGTCCGTATCCCGATTTGCCGTAGCCACCGAACGGGGTTTCCACACCGCCTGCATACCATTCATTGACGAAAATCTGTCCGGCACGGATTTTTGATGCGGCGCGGGTTGCCCGGTCGATGTCCGAAGTGAAAACGCCACCCACAAGACCATATGGGCTGTTGTTGGCAATGTTGATTGCTTCGTCATCCGAGGAAAACTTCATCACCGAAAGGACAGGTCCGAATACCTCTTCCCGTGCAATTGTCATGTCAGGTGTCACATCTGTAAAGACGGTTGGTTCAAGGAAGAAACCCGGCTGGTTCGTTTTGCGTCCGCCTGTTGCAGCGGTTGCGCCTTCCTTTTGTGCGGCCGCACACATGTCTGCAGCGCGGTCGCGTTGTGAAAGGGAGACCATCGCGCCCATGTTGGGACCGAATTCCGGTCTGTCGATGCCTGGGCCTACCGAAAGCCCTTCAGCAACGCTTACGATCCTGTCGACAACCTGATCATGAATGCTTTCGTGGACGATCATGCGCGACATTGCAGAACAAACCTGACCTGCATTGAAGTAGATACCCCAACGCACATCACTCATAAGCGAGTCTACATCAGCGTCATCGTGCACGATGGCGGCAGATTTGCCCCCCAGCTCCAGTACGCACGGAACCACATTCCTTGCAGCAGCGGTGGCAATGGCGATCCCGGTTGGAACGGAGCCGGTAAAGACGATCTGGTTTACATCCACGTGGCCGGACAAAGCTGCGCCTGCTTCATGTCCGTATCCGCAAAGAATGTTGACTGCACCTTTCGGCAGGCCTGCTGCTTCCGCAGCCTTTGCAAACCAGTAATTTGTCAGCGGGTCCAGTTCCGGGGTTTTGATGACACAGGTGTTCCCGGTTGCAAGTGCCGCAGACAGGGAACGTGCTGTCATTTCGAGTGGATAGTTCCACGGAATGATCTGGGCAGAGACGCCATAAGGCTCATAGGTCGTGAAGTCGAAATAGGAAGAACCAAGCGGAATGGAACGGCCTTCTACCGTTTCGGCCTGATTGCCGTAATATTCGAAGTAACGGGCAGCTCCTTCAATTTCCACACGTGCTTCCCAAAGCGGTTTGCCGGACTCAAGGGTCAGTACAGGTACTATCTCATCAATATGATCAAGCAGGTACTGGCCCATTGCCTGAACCATGCGGCCCCGTTCTACCGGTCGTAGGTCAGCAAGTGCTCCAGACTGGTGAACCTGTTTGGCAGCCTGAACGGCACGGTCAACATCTGCTGCATCAGCGATTGCCTGTTCGGCAAGTTTTTCGCCGGTGCCCGGATCATCGACATCAATGCGGCCTGCACCACCATCAACAAATTCGCCGTCAATGTAGTTTTGCCAATAGGATTTTACCTCAGGCATCCACGGCCTCCCGCATCCACTGCTGCAATGCCTTGATTGAGTGTTCTGAACTGACACCGCATTTTGGATCGAGCACAAGCGGGCCTGGTACATATCCCCGTGAGTTCAGGCCGCGCTGGACGGATTCAACAAGGTGTATGTCTTCTTCCACCGTTGTTTGCCGGTCTTGAATTGCAAGGTCGCTGATCACGTCCGATTTGACACCGTCCACGGTGTACCAGCCACGCCAGACAACTACGTGCCCGGCATCAATTGCGCGCCAATGATAGGTGTTCAGGACGTTACCCGGATAAACCTGGAACGAGAACATCGGCCACAGGAACCACGAGGAATATTGTCCGGCATATTCATTGGATTCCAAATCTATAGGATAGGTCATGGATTCCAGATTCTGGCATTCCGTGCGGTGGCGCAGGATGTAGCCTTCCGGCTGGATGTCGTAGGTTTCCGGCTTGACCACGCCGGTTGAAAACGTCTGGTGGTTTAGCGAGCAATGATAGCATTCCGAATAGTTTTCAACAGAAACCTTCCAGTTGCAATTCTCAGGGATTTCCACCCATTCAAGTGGCTTCAACTTGTCAATTTCAGGAACCCAGGCAGCCAGTTCTTTGCGGGCATTGGGAAACCATTCGTCCATCGGTTTCGCATCCGGATCGAGATTTGCAAACAGGAAGCCATTAAAGTTCTCAATCCGGACGGATGTAAGACAGATTTTGGTTCGGTCAAAACCGGGTACTGCCCTTACGTTCGGACCTGAACGCAGTTCGCCGGTCAGTTCATAGGTCCAGGCGTGGTAGGGGCATACAAGCAGCTTTGCATTGC
>JBCCYR010000387.1:0-3160 GCA_039189355.1 Pseudomonadota bacterium | reverse complement strand
TTCGTGTAGAGACCTCACCAGAGGATATTCACGGCATGCATGCTGCAGAAGGCATTCTGACTGCGCGTGGCGGCATGACAAGCCACGCTGCTGTTGTAGCCCGCGGCATGGGCAAACCTTGTGTATCCGGCGCCGGTGGTATTCGCATTGATTATCAAAACCAACAGTTGCGCGTACCGGGCCACACTTTTGAAAAAGGAGATGTCATCACAATTGATGGCTCGACCGGGCAGGTGCTGTTGGGGCAGGTTGCGATGCTCAGGCCTGAATTGTCGGGTTCGTTCGGAACCTTGATGGAATGGGCCGACAAACTGCGCCGCATGAAAGTGCGGACCAATGCAGAAACTCCAGCGGACGCAAAATCGGCGAGATCGTTCGGGGCGGAAGGCATCGGTCTTTGCCGCACCGAACATATGTTCTTTGAAGGTGAGCGCATTATTGCGGCACGGGAAATGATCCTGTCCGAGACCGAAGAAGATCGCCGCAAGGCCCTCGACAAACTGTTGCCAATGCAGCGTTCTGATTTCACCGAACTGTTTGAGATCATGAAGGGCTTGCCTGTAACAATCCGGTTGCTGGATCCGCCGCTGCACGAGTTTCTTCCGCATACTGACAAGGAAATCGATGAAGTTGCGGAAGCGATGGGCATTGATCGTGAAAAGCTGCGCGCGCGGAACATTGCACTACAGGAAGCAAATCCGATGCTGGGCCATCGTGGCTGCCGACTTGCAATCTCCTACCCGGAAATTGCGGAAATGCAGACCCGTGCGATTATTGAAGCGGCAATAGAGGCTGGCAAGAAGACTGGTGAAAAAGTGGTTCCTGAAATCATGGTGCCGCTGGTCGGCATGCGTGAAGAACTGGATTTCGTGAAAGAACGCGTTCTCAAGGTTATCGAGGCAATCAAATCCGAAACAGGCGAAGGTGTTGATTGCATGATCGGAACCATGATTGAGCTGCCAAGGGCTTGTCTTCGGGCAAGGGAAATCGCCCAAGCGGCAGAATTCTTCTCCTTTGGAACAAACGACCTTACGCAGACGACGTTCGGCATTTCCAGGGATGATGCAGCAAACTTCCTGACACCTTACGAGGCAAAAGGTATCATTGAACGCGATCCTTTCGTCTCGCTCGATACGGATGGAGTAGGGGAACTGGTCACAATTGCTTCAGAGCGTGGACGTGAAACACGTTCTGACATCAAGCTGGGAATTTGCGGCGAGCACGGCGGCGACCCAAGTTCAATTGCGTTCTGTGAGACGATCAAACTGGATTATGTGTCGTGTTCTCCGTTCAGGGTGCCGATTGCGCGGCTGGCTGCCGCCCAGGCTGCAATCAACGCGAAACCCTGATGGCTTTGCAACGATTAAGCCAAGCCCAGCTTGCTTGCAATTCGGAAGAGTTCTGCTGCATTGCCACCACCGGTTTTCTCGCGGAGAGTGAGCCGGTGACTCTCGACCGTGCGGACTGAAATATTCAGCTTCTCTGCAATTGTCTTGTTCTTTGAGCCTTTTGCGATTTCTGCAAGTACCTGACGCTCGCGGTCCGAAAGGTTGTATTGGCAACTGTGGCTTTTTACAGGCTTGCCCGCCTCCTGGAATGTCTGGTTGATCTTGGAGCCCAGGTAAGTGCCTCCATTGTAAACAGCTTGAACGGCGGTAGTCATTTCCTCGCGGGAAACGTCCTTGAGCAGATATCCCTTTGCCCCGACCCTGAGTGCTTCGGAGACATATTCCGGGTTATCATAGATGGACAGGAATATGATTTTCCGGTTGGGTGATTGGGCGAGAATGTTTGCTGCCGCTTCAAGACCTGTCATGCCGGGCATGGAAATATCAAGAAAGGTGATGTCCGGTTCAAGTTCGCGGTCCAGCCGTATGGCTTCGCTTCCCGAGTTGGCCTCTCCACAGATTTCCATCATTTCGGACATGCTCAATCTGGCTTTCAAGCCCTCGCGAACCAGTTCATGGTCGTCTGCAATCAGGATTCTGATCTTGTTTCCGGTATTCATACTATTCTGCTGCCTCTAGTTGCTGTTCATGGTTCCTGACCCTGCCCGGAAGAAACATGTTGAGTGTCACCCCGTTGTGCTCATTGGAGTTAAGCCTGAAACTTCCATCATGGCTCTCAAGTCTCTCTTTCATGTTTCTCAAGCCCATGCCTCCAACAATGACTTCCTTGCCGGATTTGCTCAAGCCCTTACCATTGTCTGATACTTCCACGAAAACACCTTTGGAAGTTCTGGTTAAGAGAATGGTTGCACGGGTTGCGTCAGAGTGTTTGGCAATGTTTGCAAGTGCCTCCTGCGTGACCCTGTACAACGTGGTTTTTTCCCGGTCGTTTAATGCTTCTCCGACATTTTCCGCAGAAACATGAACCTCAATGTCTGTTTGTACCTGGAAATCGCCTCCGAGGCTTTTCAGGGCAGCAGCCAGCCCCATGTCGTCCAGAATAGAGGGGCGCAAGGCCATTGAAATCCGTCTTATTTCTGAGATTGCAGTTGAAATCGCTTCCATCGATTTTGATACAGGTTCGCTGATTTTCCTGTTGCCCTTTGCATTTTCGCAGGCAATATCGAGGCCGTATCGTGCGGATACCAGGAGTTGCGATATGCCATCATGCAGTTCGGTCGAAACGCGTTTTCGTTCGTTTTCCTGGGCATCAACAATTTCTGAAGTGAGCGCTTTCAGGCGTTCATCCGCGAATTTCTGTTCGGTAAAGCGAACCACTGCGAGCAATATGCTGGTAAGTGCAACGGCGCCCACTGCAAGAAAGATAAGGACCCATCGGGTCTGCTCCACATTCTTCTCCAGTTGTAGTTGAACCTGACCGATTTGCTCTGCAACATCGTCCATGTATATGCCTGAGCCTATGACCCAGTCCCAATTGTCCAGATAAACGGATTGACCGAGTTTTTCAGCCAAGTCCCCTGTAGAAGGTTTGGTCCATAAATACTGGTACAGATCACCGTTACGGCGATCGCTATCCAGAAATCCGTTTGCCAATAGTGAGGCCTCTGCTGCATAAGAGCCGAATTTGTTGCGTCCCTCCAGTTCCGGTAGAAGTGGATTTTGAAGCGCGCCTCCATTTGATCTTGATATGAAGAAATACCCATCGTCGCCAAGCGTCATGTTGGTAATGACTTCCGCGACCTGTTTTTGAG
>JBCCYR010000386.1:0-3163 GCA_039189355.1 Pseudomonadota bacterium | reverse complement strand
CGCTTGAAAAAAAGCCGAAACTGTTTGCGGGAAAACGGGTAACGTTTCTGGCACTGGGCTCAAGTCTTTTGAAAATCGGACTGGTACGCCGGGCGAAATTCTTCAAGTCCTCTGTAATTCAGGTTCTGTCCCAAAAAGATCTTCTGTGGCATGAAATCCAGACCAAGACCGATTTCATATCCTTTTACAAATCCGATCCTTTCAAGCCCATGAAGATCGAGCAAACCGCGTGCGAGGTCATCGTGCACCGGATCAACTTCAAGCATGCCCTTTCCAAAGCCCGCCATTCAAAAATGCTGAAATCAATGTATCTGGCACACCGGCAATATATCCTGTATTGCGACAAGCGGGTGCATCACGATTTTCAATTGCGAATCTTCGGTCCGTTTTTTGCCGATGAACTGGCGCGCGATACAAAGCTCGCGTTTGAAAGCCCACTAACAGGAAATAGAGAGACTGCTGAATGACAATTGATCTGGAACTTGCGATCAAAATAATCTGGTGCCTTTTTATCGTTGTCTGGGCCACCATCCGCTGGCAGCCGAACCGCAAATCCCGGAAAACTGCAAAGTCCACCACGTCACGCAGTGCTGCGGAACGGTTTTCTATGGTCGTATCATCACTCGGGCTCGGATACATACCGGCGGTCTGGATTTTTACAGACTTTCTCGATGGCTTTGACTATCGTCCCAACATGGTCCTTGTGATTGCAGGCACACTGGTGCTGGTTGCATCCTTAAGATTGTTCCGGCTCACCCACAAGGCGCTGGGCAAGATGTGGTCTCACAGCCTTGACCTGCGCGAAGGTCACAAGCTCGTGACAAGCGGCATTTATGAAAAGGTACGTCATCCCATGTATACAGCATTCTGGATGTGGGCTTTGGGAGCTGCATTGCTCTTGCCAAACTGGATTGCAGGCCTTTCGGGACTGGTCGGCTTCGGCACGCTGTTTTTCCTTCGTGTGGGTCAGGAAGAAAAGATGATGCGCAACGAATTCGGCGAAGAATACGATGCATACATGAAGCGCACCAAGCGCATCATTCCGGGCATTTACTAGAAAGCGGTTAAAACTGCTGCATTCATGCAACATTCAGGCGGAATTGTTACTTTCGGTCGCGCAATCCTTGCGCTTGGCCTTCTCGGACATTGAAAAGTAAGAAACAGTTAAGCATAACGGATTTATCAGACTGGGGCTGAAAACAAATTTTAGGGCTAAAGAACCTTGATGTGCATGTCTATAAAAAGCATACCAATTAAAAGTGCATTCCTGTCATTGATGTTTGTTATTGCGGCTTGCTCATCTTCCGGCAACAAGGAAGTCTCAAAAGTAGCTGCCCAGGAACCCGTTGTGAAAATTTCACAAGAACAGCGGCCAAGTGAGATCAATCAACCTGTCAAAGGCAAAATTACACGGACCGGTGAAGTCTACCTCCTCCGGGGACTGGCAAATGTATTCTCCCGTGGCATGGATACCTTGGGGGTCAAGATGATCCGCAAGGGCCTGGATGCCCGGGTGTATAATCATGCGGCATGGCGCGAACTTGCAGACAATATTTTGCTGCGGGCAAAGAAAAAACAGGTTTCCTATCCGATCGTGATTATGGGCCACTCGCTCGGTGCCAACGCATCAACGACAATGGCAAAATATCTGGGAGACCGGGGTGTAAAAGTTCAATACGTAGTGGCGTTTGATCCAACGGTCACAACTGCGGTCGGGAAGAACGTGAACCGCGTCATCAATTTCTATCTACCAAACGATAACCACAGCAATATCGTGAAGAAAGCTCCTGGCTTCAGGGGTGTTGTTAAAAACATCAATGTGCGCGGCGTACGTGGACTTACACACACGACGGTTGAAAAGGATGCAAAATTCCATTCCGAAGTGATCCAGCGAACGCTGACTTACACGAAGAAACGCCGCAAGAAAAAGCGGGCATAAAACTTCAGGAAATGGTAAGGGGTACTGGAGACATCTTTCCAGGATGGAACCAAGGTAAATACCCTTCTTGGGTATTTTCGGACCAATCCGCGCGCGCAGCTCACTTCCACAGACTTCAATGAATCAATCTGTAAGCAAGGGTTTTCTTACCCAAAGCGGCCAGGTTTCAGAACTTCACAAAACTTGAAGTCAGAATGCTGTAACATCAACTGATTGGTTTAATGTTGTGACTTGTCAAAACTGGTTTTTGGGATAGCAGTCTTGTCCATATTCTTGACCGGGGTTGCAATTGAGCGTGTTTTTCCTTCCACAACAGTGATGCCACTCGTTACAGCTACAATCACGAACTGCCCATCAATGACTGTCATTACAGGTCCACCTGAATCTCCCAACATGGTCGCACATTCATGAAAGTAGGTTTTAAGTTCTCTGTTGCTGTTTAGCTCACCACAGCTACTATCCGAGGTTAACACAAATCTTCTTACACCTGGATATCCAGCAATAAAGACCATTTTCTTGCTGTCGGGACTGAAGCCGGAACTTAACTGGATGTATCCTGTTTCAATACCAATAGCATTTTTAAGCTCCAGAACCGCCCAATCTTCAGACGGTATAAGCTGGAATCTGTTTGACTTGGTATCATGCACTCCGGAGACCACATAACTTTTAGCTCTTGAATGCCCAACAGATTTTCCACGTTGATACCCGGCTACAAAGTGTATTTTCTGAGCATCAATCCATTTCTGTTGTGACTGGTTGAACAGACAGTGAGCCGCTGTCAAAACATGGCGCTCACTTATGAGGGTACCTGTACAGTGCTGGCGACTTTGGTATCCGGCATAATTGACTTGCCCAATTGCTCTCCAGGGTTTTTCTCTGGCATCAACGATTTCACGGCTACGTATCTCGTCACAACCAAGGGCCAGCTTTGCTCCAATACCGCAAACATTATTCCATACCGGAAGAAAGACCCTGTCTGTAGCCTGGACATGACTGACCAGCAGTAAAGAGAACATGGTGATTTGCAGAAAGAGTCTGAAGGGCATCGATTATGCTTCACGTTAAATTGGTAATACCAGCATCATTGCGAAACTCACGCATTACAAAATCACGTTATATTCAAGATAAATGCTACAAGATTCAGCTTATGTAAGCAGGCCAGTGTTGCCCAAATCCTGCCAGCACACATTCAAGAATAAGAATAAAAGCAGAAACACTTTATAT
>JBCCYR010000385.1:0-3165 GCA_039189355.1 Pseudomonadota bacterium | reverse complement strand
GACGACCTGATCGCAACCTATGCCAGACAGGCTCGCGAAATAGGTGGTGATGTTACCATTATCTCTTCCGACACGGATTTGATGCAGCTCGTTGGCCCGAATGTCATTATGTATGACACGATGAAGGACCGGCGTGTTGGCGTTGAAGAGGTTCATGAAAAGTTCGGAGTCGGACCGGAAAAAATGATTGATCTGCAGTCGCTTGCTGGTGATTCAACCGACAACATTCCCGGTGTTCCCGGCATTGGTTCCAAGACTGCAGCACAATTGCTTGATGAATTCGGAGATCTTGAAACACTGCTGGAGCGGGCTGGTGAGATCAAGCAAAACAAGCGCCGGGAAAACCTGATCGAATTTGCGGATCAGGCGAGGATTTCAAAAGAGCTCGTAACGCTCAAGGATGACGTGCCACTAGACGTGCCACTGGATGGTCTTGTTCTCGAAGAACCGAATGGACCGAAACTGATTGCCTTCCTCAAGGCGATGGAATTCACAACCATTACCCGCAAGGTGGCGGAAGTTACCGAAACGGATGCGAGTGCTGTTGAGGCCGACGTAGTAGAGGTGGATGGGTACGCGGCATCGCGTGGACCAGACCTGGACGCAGATGCCAAAGGTGCTTCATCCGCTCCAATGATAAGTGGCGGGACCACACCTCAGGATTTGGTCAAGGCCCGCATGGAAGAAGGTCTCGCAACCAAGATCGATGCCTCTGCTTATGAATGCGTGCGCGATGAAACCGCCCTTCAACAGTGGGTTGACCGAATCCGTGACGCCGGTCTCGTTGCAATCGATACGGAAACAACTTCTCTTGATCCCATGGAGGCGGAACTCGTCGGCATTTCTCTGGCCACAGAACCGGGTATGGCCTGTTATATCCCGATTTCACACAAGGATGGCCAGGGGGACCTTTTGGGCGGAGGCCTTGCAGACAATCAGATTTCTACAGAAAAGGTACTGGCGCTTCTCAAGCCCGTTCTGGAAGACTTGTCCATTCTGAAAATCGGCCAAAACCTGAAATATGACTGGCTGATGCTCGCAGAACAGGGTGTCAAAATGCTCGGCATGGACGATACCATGCTGTTGTCTTACGTGCTGGATGCAGGACGTGGCGGGCATGGCATGGATGACCTCGCCAAACGTCATCTTGGCCATACCTGTATTTCCTATAAGGAGCTGACAGGTTCCGGCAAATCAGCCATTACCTTTGATTTTGTTGATATCGAAAAAGCAACACAATATGCAGCTGAAGATGCAGATGTGACACTGCGGCTGTGGCGGGTACTGAAACCACGTCTGGTTGCCGATGGCATGACCACAGTCTACGAGCGGCTTGAACGTCCGCTCATCGATGTGGTCGCAAAAATGGAGCAGCGCGGCATTACCGTCGACCGCCAGATCCTGTCCCGCCTTTCCGGCGAACTGGCGCAGGCTGCAGCCGGTCTGGAAGCGGAAATTCACACACTCGCCGGTGAGAGCTTCAACATCGGATCGCCCAAGCAGCTTGGTGAAATCCTGTTCGGCAAGATGGGACTGCCGGGCGGAAAGAAAACCGCAACCGGACAATATTCAACTTCCGCACAGGTTCTGGAAGACCTTGCAGCCGAGGGTCATGAACTGCCCCGCAAGATTGTCGGTTGGCGTCAGCTTACAAAACTCAAATCGACTTACACGGACGCACTGCCCGAATTCATCAACCCGCGCACCAGACGCGTGCATACTTCATATGCGATGGCATCCACATCAACCGGCCGGTTTTCCTCTTCTGATCCAAACCTGCAGAATATACCCATCCGCACCGAAGAGGGTCGCAAGATTCGTACTGCGTTTGTGGCAGAAAAGGGTAACAAGCTGGTTTCAGCAGACTACAGCCAGATCGAATTGCGGGTTCTCGCCCACATTGCTGATATCGGGCAATTGAAACAGGCCTTTGCGGACGGGCTCGACATTCATGCCATGACCGCTTCCGAAATGTTCAGTACACCGATTGAAGGCATGGACCCGATGGTGCGCCGGCGGGCCAAGGCAATCAATTTCGGTATTATTTACGGCATTTCCGCTTTCGGTCTTGCCAATCAGCTCGGTATCGAACGTTCTGAGGCTTCTGACTACATCAAGATGTATTTTCAGCGTTTTCCGGGCATCAAGGATTACATGGACGCGACAAAAGCCTTTTGCCGCGAAAATGGGTATGTCAAAACTGTTTTCGGGCGCCGGGCCCATTATCCGGATATCAAGGCCTCCAATCCGCAGGTTCGTGCTTTAAATGAGCGTGCGGCCATCAACGCACCCATTCAGGGCTCAGCCGCAGACATTATCCGCCGTGCCATGGTGCGAATGGATGATGCGCTTGCCAGCGCAGACCTTTCTGCCCGCATGCTCTTGCAAGTGCATGATGAACTGATTTTTGAAGTTGCGGAAAATGAAGTGGAAAAGACCATTTCCATTGTCTGTGAGATCATGGAAAATGCCTGCATGCCTGCACTTGATCTGGCGGTCCCCTTGAAAGTTGATGCGCGTGCAGCAAATAATTGGGATGAAGCACATTAGGAGAGAATGATGACCAACGCTGCCCCAGGGTTTATCAAACATCCAGGTCATAAATTGGAAATTCACCATCATGACGGGCCGGTAGAGATACGTGTTGGCGAAACGGTAATTGCCCTTAGCAAGAATGCAATGCGTCTCAAAGAGGCAACATATCCGGATGTCTTTTATGTACCCCTGTCTGACCTGCCTGCCAACATGCTAAGGGCAAGCGGACATACGAGCTATTGTCCTTTCAAAGGGGAAGCCAGCTATTTTCATTTGGAAGTCGAAGGCAATACCCACGAAAATGCCATCTGGTACTATCGCAATCCTTACGACGAAGCATTGCCCATCAAGGAGCTTGCCTCCATTTATTCGAACGTGGCATCCATTGAGCCTGTCAAATAAAGGCTGGAATTAATTTGTTTCAAGGCCAGTCCTGGAATTGAAGCGAATCGTGAACTGGTCTATTGAGAGCCTGTTATTCAGCACCCGTAGCTCAGCTGGATAGAGCGCTGCCCTCCGAAGGCAGAGGTCAGAGGTTCGAATCCTCTCGGGTGCGCCAATGAATTCAAGCAGTTACAAGATCATCAACTGAGCAGAAAAATACTGTTGTCCGCAGATTGTCCGCGGAAT
>JBCCYR010000384.1:0-3177 GCA_039189355.1 Pseudomonadota bacterium | reverse complement strand
CTTGTGCCTGCGGAACTAGCACGAAACACGGATGCTCCTTTTGGATCAAATCCGTGACAAACACCATCCCACCTTTCGTCAACATTTTCGGGTCACTGGCTTCCGGTATACTGGGGCAGAAATACTCCAAACCGATGATGCTGGTTTATCTCTACATCGGTCGCTCAATTGCGGTCAGCCTGTTCCTGTTACTGCCGCAAACGCCAACCACTGTGATCATCTTCTCAATTGTAATGGGATTGCTGTGGCTCTCAACAGTGGCACCGACGAATGCGCTCGTTGCCGTCATGTTCGGAACACGTCACCTCGGGATGCTGGGCGGCATCGTTTTCTTTTCCCACCAGATAGGCTCGTTCCTGGGCGTGTATTATGGCGGATACCTGCGGGATGTCTACGGCAGCTATGATATAGTCTGGTGGCTAGGCGTAGCGCTTGGTTTGTTTGCAGCCATTGTTCACTGGCCGATACAGGAAAAAGCTGTTGAACGCCCGGCTGCTGGTTAGCTTTCCAGTGGATTGAATATCGCACAGGTTTCTGTGCCATGCGCCAGCAGTTTTCCGTCGGCGGTTTTCAAAGTGCCTTCAGAAGTTGCAAGCTTGCGTCCCATGTGCACCACTCGGGCTTCTGCAAAAACCTCCCCGGTTTTGTCTGTCATCGGACGCACAAGGTGAACCTTGAATTCTGCAGTCGTATAAGCCATGCCAACCGGGACCTTTGTCCAGACGCAGCAACCAAGTGCTGAATCCAGAATGGCTGCCGCCCAGCCACCATGTACAACACCGGAGGGGTTATAGTGTTCATCCAGAGGCTGGCCCTTGAACACCACCCTGCCCTCCTCGGCTTCATGCATGCGAAAGTTCAATGCTTTTGACATTGTCGGCGCCGGCAGCTTGCCGGCCAGCATTTCCTTGCAGAGATCCAGGCCTTGCGTTGTTGCCAGCCGTTGTAGCGGGATGGAACCGAACTCCTGATCTTCATCGTACCAATATTTGTTCATGAAAGAGCACTCCCGCCTTCGGCTTTTGAAATTGACCTGATAAACCCGGAGCGTTCATCGCTGGGTTTGATACCTCTTGGGCCATAAATATGGCGTTCCAGAAAAAATCCACTCAATGCAAAACCATTCTGCAAATCTTCATGTGCAGGCACCCTGCCCCAAGCTTCCTCATGCCGATTGAGAAAGCCTGGCAAGGAAAGCATCCGGTCTGCCCAGGGAGCACCTGCTTCCTTGCTGACAGCCCGGCCAGATTTTGGGGAAACATAAGAAAGCTGAGCCGTCTTACCGGTTGAGGCACAGCTTTCGAGATCAAGACCAAAGCCAAGTTCTTCCAGCAAAGCGAGCTCAAAACGCACCATCAGGCTAGCCACTATTTCCGGGTGTTCCAGATTTTCAACGATTACACGCCCGGCCTTGTACAACCCCTGGTGTGGGTCTCGTTCAGGCAACAGACGCAAATGGGAAGCCAGCAACTGAATACCATAGATCGCTGACTGGCTAGTCATGAGTTGGGCCGCCCGCAGTTCATCCGCTTCAACGGTATAGGTTCCGAGGTGATCTTCTAGACGGGCATGCCAGCGGACATTGACTGAATTGCCGGGTTGCAGAACCGGGCGCATGCGCTTTGAACGCCCGCCGCGCACCAATCCCAAATGCCGCCCATGCTCCCGGGTCATGAGTTCAACAATCGCACTGGTTTCGCCATGCTTGCGAACTCCCAGAATCAATCCTTCATCCTGCCATTCCATAGGATAGTTGTGACTTACCCGGTTGGAAATTCAAGCCCCATTTCGCGATAGCGGTCCGGATCATCCCCCCAGTTTTCACGAACCTTGACGAACAGAAACAGATGCACCTTCTGCTCGGTCAATTCTTCCAGCTCTTTTCTGGAAGCTGTCGAAATAGCCTTTATCGTTGCACCATTCTTGCCAATGACAATTTTTTTCTGGCTTTGACGCTCGACATAAATCACCTGGCTGATCTTTACTGAGCCATCCTTTTTCTCTTCCCATGCTTCTGTCTCAATGTGCGAAGCATAGGGAAGCTCCTGATGTAATCTCAAATAAAGTTTTTCGCGTGTCACTTCTGCCGCCAACATGCGCATGGGCAAATCGGAAATCTGGTCTTCCGGATACATGAACGGGCCCGCTGGAAGGTTGCCTGCGAGATAATCCATGAAATCGTGACATCCATCCCCGTTCAGGGCAGAGACCATGAAAGTCTCCTTGAAGGCATGAAGTTCATTCAGTTTCTGCGTCAGTTCCAGCAACTGGTCGCGCTTCACCTGATCGATCTTGTTGATCAAAAGCAGAACAGGGCCACTCACATCAGACAGAGTTTTCAGAATCTTTTCAATGTCATCCGTTACGCCGCGTTCCGCATCAACCATAAAAACGGAAATGTCGGCGTCACGTGCACTTCCCCAGGCGGTTGAAACCATGGCCTCGTCCAACCTTCTGCGCGGAGCAAATATCCCCGGTGTGTCCACGAAAATAACCTGGCAGTTCTCGTGCATGGCAATGCCACGCATCACTGCGCGGGTGGTCTGGACCTTGTGGGTAACAATTGAAATTTTTGAACCGACCAGCTGGTTCATCAATGTGGATTTTCCTGCATTCGGCGCACCGATTAGTGCAACAAAACCTGCTCTCGTTTCATTGGCGGTCACGTCAGTCATCGCTCCAAACTCCCTCACGAACAAGCATTTCTCTTGCGGCCGCCTGTTCAGCAAGCCGTTTGGACCGTCCACTGCCTTTTCCGGCAATTTTCCCGCTGACTTTCACTTCAACCGTAAACAAGGGCTCATGATCAGGACCTGACTTTCCGGTTTCACGGTATTTGGGCGTTCCCAATTGCCTGGAATGCGCCCATTCCTGAAGTGCCGTTTTGGAATCCCTGCGTGCTGTACTTACATCCTGAAAACGATCGCCCCAAGCTTTCGTAATCATATCACGGGCAGCTTCCAGTCCACCGTCGATATACACAGCAGCTATAACGGCCTCCAGCACATCAGCACGTACACTTTGCATCCTTTTCCCCGTAATGGATTTCAAATCCCCGCCGGTACGGATGAATTCATGCAATCCCAGTTCATCAGCAATTTTTGCCAGCGTTTCACCCCGCACAAGCGCATTGAGCCTTAACGAAAGCTCTCCTTCATCAGCATCCGTGAATCGTTT
>JBCCYR010000383.1:0-3182 GCA_039189355.1 Pseudomonadota bacterium | reverse complement strand
TTTTTCTTCGATTTGTGATTAAGCTCACCTTGTGAACCTGAGCGGGTTATAGTCGCAAGCGTTCACGAGGTGGTATCGAATTCATTGCATCTCTAACGAAGATTTCGCATAATATTTACGTTTATGCGAAATTCTCGCATTAAGAACTAAATGGAGGGTAATTCATGGAAGACCTTGATAGCTTTGATCGGAAAATCCTCGCATTGATGGAGGTCGATTCACGCCAAACCGGTCATCAGTTGTCTGAAGCAATAGGATTGTCGTCTGCTGCATGTTTGCGGCGCCTTCAGCGTCTGAGAAAAATTGGCGCTATTGAACGCGAGGTTGCTGTGATCAACCCGATCTACAAACGCAAAGGCATTCATATATTTGTACTCGTCCGCTTTGATCCTCACAATCTTAAGCGAATTGGGACGTTGATGAAGCGGTTTGGCAATCATCCCGACGTCGTACGTGTATGGTCAGTTACAGGGGAGGAAGATGTAGTGTTGTTTTTGAACTGTGAATCGATGGAGTTATTCTCCGACTTTGCTGACACTTTTCTGTTTCAGCCGCCCGTCGACGGATTTTTGAGCCTTGTGGTACTAAAGGAGCTGGCGAAAGAAGAAGTGGAAAGTCAATAGCCGTCATTCGCAGGTAAGCTAAATGTTGGTAACTTTGGGCTCATTCCAAACCTTAGCCGCCACACGAATTCGACTCCGCCTTGCGCTCTATGGCAACTCTGATACAGAGGATCAGAGCAAGGCAGGCAGTTCACACATGGTCTCACCGGAAAACCTATCTTCGCCCGAAAACCGGCGCAGTCGTTATCAGGAAATGTTCGCCGATACGGACATGCGGTCCATTGCGGCTGCGATCACCAGCATCACGGCGGTCGGTGCCGGACTGGGGTTGAGCGGCCCCCTGCTCAGCCTCCTGATGGAGCGGCAGGGCATTTCATCCACGGTTATCGGCGCCAATACTGCTGTAGCCGGTCTTGCAGCAATGATTGCAGTCCCCTTTGTGACCGAGTTGTCGCGCCGGATCGGGGTTGTGAATGCGATCCTGCTGAACATTGTCTTGTCAGCGCTATGCCTGGCGGCTTTCTATTTTACGGACCCGATCCCGTCCTGGTTTGCAATCCGGTTCCTGATGAGTTGCAACCTCTCCTTGGTGTTCGTGCTGAGCGAGTTCTGGATCAACCATGCAGCGAACGACCGTAACCGTGGGCTTATACTGGGCATCTACGGAACAGTCCTGAGTTTGGGGTTTGCGATTGGCGCGTCGATCGTCTCGCTTGTCGGCATAGACGGGTTTCTTCCGTTCGGGATCGGAGCAGCGGTCATCATCGCGGCAGTCATCCCGCCCTTCATCGCCCGCAAGGAACAACCGATCATGGAGGCCAGTGAAAAAACGCCTTCCATCATCCCCTATATTTTCATGGTGCCGATGGCGACAGCTTCCGGTTTTGCCTTCGGCGCCATTGAACAGGCAGAACTTGCGCTGCTCCCGGTCTTTGCGACAAAAGCCGGATACAGTGAAATGACTGCGTCGTTTCTTTTAACGGTCCTTCTGCTTGGAAATGTAATTTTCCAGATACCGCTCGGCATCTGGAGCGACCGGGTAAAAGACCGCAGACTCATTCTTGTGTTTTGCGCAGTTATCGGACTGGGCGGCGCAATACTCCTTCCCGTCTTTGCAGGCAACATCCACGTTCTCTACGCGATCGTGCTGTTGTGGGGCGGTGTCATCGGAGGCCTCTATACGGTCGGCCTTGCACATTTGGGTTCGCGCCTTACCGGAACTGACCTTGCACAGGCAAATGCCGCTTTTGTTTTGTGCTATGCAGCCGGCATGACCATCGGGCCACAGGTTGTCGGAGGGTCCATGGACCTGTTCGGACTTCCCGGTTTCGGTGGCGGTCTGGCGTTTTTTCTGATCGCATTCCTGATGCTGTATGCCTACCGCAAGATCACAGCTCACTGACTTCTCCGCGATTCCCCCCTACCTCCCAAGTATCACAGTGTTGTCATTATGAAAGCAAGGACGATGTTGACTTGAAATCGTCACAACGCTATCTATCTACTGATAGGTAAACTGGATATTGAACCCGCAAACCAGTTAAATGACCCAAAACCCACATCTCGCCCAAGGAGTTACAAAATGGAACTGAATGCAGATTTTGACCAACGCGCTGTCGTTCATGCCGGCAAGGAAGAATGGATACCCTCACCGATGAAAGGCGTTGACCGGCGCATGCTGGACCGCATCGGTGATGAAGTCGCCCGGGCCACAACCATTGTCCGCTACGCGCCCGGCAGCCACTTTTCGGCTCATACACATACCGGCGGTGAAGAGTATCTGGTGCTGGAGGGTGTTTTCCAGGATGAGCACGGTGACTTTCCGGCCGGCACATATGTTCGGAACCCACCAACCACAAGCCATACCCCCAGCTCTGACGAGGGTTGCACGATCTTTGTGAAACTTTGGCAGTTCGACATGGAAGACCGGCACCAGATGAGTATCGATACGAATGCTGCAGAATGGTCTGAAGACCCTGGCAGGCAAGGTGTCCGCAAGCTGGAACTCTACAAGGATGACCGGGAACACGTCAGCATGGAAGAATGGGCTGCAGGCACATCGATTGGCCTTGATGCCACTCAAGGCATGGAGGTTCTCGTCATGGAAGGCTCGTTCGAAGAGAACGGAGAGACATTCGAAAACCAGTCATGGCTTCGCTTGCCGAAGGGTTCATCAAGCGTTGTTACCGCTGGCGATGAAGGCTGCAAGGTCTGGATCAAGCGGAATCATCTGAAAGAAAAGCAAACTGCGCCCGCCTCCTGACCTTAGAACTTGACTTTTGATTGCGCATGAGTAGTTTGCGCTACAAATCGGGCCGCAATTGCGCGGCCCTTATCATTTTCCTCGCAGTCACAGGATTTGAAACAATGGCAAAGGCCACAACCATCAAGATCAAGCTTGAAAGCACAGCAAATACCGGCTTTTTCTACGTTACCAAGAAAAACAGCCGCACCATGACAGAAAAAATGGTCAAACGGAAATACGACCCGGTTGCCAAAAAGCATGTCGAGTTCAAGGAAACCAAGATCAAGTAAGGTTCCCCGGAAACAAATTCAGAAAGCCGTCTTTGCAGGCGGCTTTTTTGTTGACAAATTTTCCGGGATTGAGGGGTCGACCGGCTT
>JBCCYR010000382.1:0-3186 GCA_039189355.1 Pseudomonadota bacterium | reverse complement strand
GTCATTTGCGCTGGTGTAGCTCAGTTCCTCATCAACAGTAATATCAGAGTTCGCCTGCAAAATGACACTTGCCGAACCTAATTGGGTTATAATTTTTCCTGTGCTGATGGTGAAATCACCCGCACCGCCGTCCGCTAACGCGATTTCATTATCATTCAACTCCGCATCATCGGTCGTAACATTGCTGATGATGATATTTTCCGGGTCTAGAAGCAGCGTCCCATTGTCGAAGTCTTCACGCCTTGCGATGAGATTCACAAACCCACCAAACCAGAGGTGATTTTTTCCGGACACTTCAACAAAGCCACCATCACCGTCTTGCGTGCCGCCTTGTGCAGAGATTTCACCATCGAACCGCGTGCTGTTATCTGCCCAGATGATGACCTCACCACCACTTCCTTGATAAAGGGCGTCGGCTTTGATGGTAACATCCGCAGCGATGGTGGTGTTACGGGCATTAGGGTTTGGGCCTTTGCCCTGAAAATCACCACCAATTTGAATGATTGGCTTGTCTGCCGGTGTTGGAATCGTATGCGCTGACGCATCAATCACGCTGTCTTCGATATCAATCTCATCGCCGTAAATTTCGATGGAACCGGGAGGCGCAGATGCAGTTTTCGCAGAAGCATCCAGTGTTGCACCCGTCACCTCTACGCGAGACGCACCTGTTTTGCCTGTTCCATTCGCCCCATGGGCGGTAATAATGATTTTCCCCGCCTTTTTCTGAACGGAAGGTGCGAGCAACTCTCCTTCAATCTTAATCAAGCTATTAACCACTTCTTTCCCGGCTGCTGCCGTAATGGCAATCGTTCCGCCTTCCGCCTGAATGCTTCCTGTATTATGGATGAATTGCGATTCTACTTCGTCGCCAACCTGTAATTCGTACAGGCCATGGCCATACATATCGAGAGAGAAACGATTACCGGATGCCAAATGCACGGTGCCTAGCCGTGCTTGAATAACCCCGTGGTTCTCAACATTAGGGGCGACCAGCCCGATCAGACCTGCCTCTTTTGCAGTAATGCGCCCTTCATTAACGATGGCAGCATCCGGCTTGCCGGGCTTATTGAACGCCATCCGGCCTTCCATGAAATCACGATTATCAATGTCAGCGGTGGTTGCAATCAGGCCGTTGACATCTACCTGCGAATTCTGGCCAAATAGCACACCATTTGGATTAACGAGCACCACATTGCCGTTGGCACTGAGTTTTCCCATAATCCGCGAAGGGTTTGCACTAGTGACACGGTTGAGGGCAATGGCCGCACTGCTGGGTTGATGAAATTCCGTATGTTCATTGACCTCAATGTCAAACTGTTGCCAATCAATCACGGTTTTATGGGTGGATTGATGTATATCCAGCTTAGTGCCGCTGGACTGAATAGTAGCCGAGCCTTCCACCACCACTCCACCTTGCGGATTTGCATAAGCGGCTTGCGCTAGCAGTACCGCTGCGATACTTACCGTGCAAAGCAGGCTTTTAGTTGGTCCGTGTGGTGTGTGCATGTTCACGCTTTTTTATTTCCCCCTTTATACGCGATCAACTCAAAACGCATAGCCAAATTGTAGCAAAATTCTTGGGCTGTCTCCACCTCCGTAAATTGGCTGATCAACCTCGCGAGTTAGCGGCCATGCCAAACCAATCTGTCCGGAAAGCCCGACTTCATGCTGCAAACGCACTCCTAAACCAGCCGAGGATAGCGAATCACTGGCTTCGCCGGTATCTTCATTCCATACCCTACCAATATCGTAAAAAGCGAACGGGGCATAACACAATCCTTGCCACGGATTGAACCCTTGATAGCGAAGCTCTATCGCAGCTGCAAGACCGTGATCACCAAGAATTTCCGACGGGTCATAGGCTCGCCCAAAACTTTGCCCCCCAACGCCAAATTCTTCAGCTGAATAGAGCGGCCCGGATGCAAGCTGCCCGGCAACCCGCCCAATAGCTAGCATGTTATAAGGCAGCGCCTGCTGACGGGTATAATCCATAGCGGCATAGGTGAAATCGGGATCAGCTTGTGCACGAGACAGGTTTGCTGCCCCTTCTTCACTTGCCCCGAGAATGCTTAAGCCCTGATTAAGTGAAACATTCAGATAATTATAGCCGTCCAGGCGGTCTGCAGTGTCATAATCAACCGTCGCTCTAAAAGTGCGGATACGATCACGTGTCTGAGGATCGTTGTCTAAAATGTCGCCATTCGTATTTCGACCGGTGACGGAAAATTGGAAACGTAGATTTTCTTGCCATTGACGAATAGGCTGCCATTCCATACCTAGTCCAAGGGTGGTGGATTGACTTTCAATATCAAACGGCTCCAGCGATGCACCTGGACTGGAGCGCACATAGCTTGATGACATAAATGCTTTCCAGTCAGGGAAAAGCGGTATTTCATGGCGCAGAGCGATATAGTTGATTTCGTCGGCTGGAAGGCTGGTTAGAGCGGTAATGCTCGTTTCCTGCATCGGAATCAGGCTATCACGATAGGTAGCGGTAGTCTGATACGGCCCCAAAAAGCGCGACCCGTTATTGTCAAAACTCACAAAGGCATCAGGGCTGCTTTCAATTGGCAAAACTCGCAGTCGTACTTCACCTGCCACATCTGTTTCCAGAGGCTCGACAACAGCGCGAAACTGCTGTCCGGGTAAATCATTCATCTGCAACATAAAGGATTCTAGCGCCTGTGCGCTCAGCGGCCGTGATCGTGTAATGCGATTTGTTAGCTGGTGAATGATCTTATGTTGCGGCGGAGTATCAGAAAATTGTACTTCACTTACATAACCTTCCACCACCTCAATAATAACGTTTCCGTCACTAATCTCCTGCGCCGGAACATAGGCGCGGGAGAGAAAATAACCCTGCGCCCGATAGCGCTCTGTTATTTGCCCTGCTATGACCCAGAGCTTTTCTAAGCTTATTTTTTTACCAATATAAGGCGTCCAAATATCATCCAGATCATTCTCGGAATAAGCGCTCAGACCATTTATTTTCACAGATTCTAGGTGGAAATAAGTATCAGACAAGCCTGCTGGAATCTCGAGATCGGGTGCAGCTTTCGTTTCAAAAGGAGAGGATTTTCTGAATTTTGGCTGTATTTCAGGTGCTGGCGTAATTCTTGCCGGGTCAGCAGGCCCAGGAACGGTTTGCGCGTGAGCCAGTATTGGCAAGGCAAACAAGAAAATTAT
>JBCCYR010000381.1:0-3188 GCA_039189355.1 Pseudomonadota bacterium | reverse complement strand
TGTGAAGAGCGGATCTTGAAAGTATGCAATCGCCTGAACCACGACAAAAAGCAGCACGATTCGCAGCGCAATCGCCAGTATGATGCCGAGCCGACGCACCTTTGCCTGGCTTTGCGGCTCGACCCGCTTGGACTCGATAGAAATGTACAGCAAATTGTCAAAGCCCAGTACAGCCTGCAGCAGCACAAGCATCAGCAAGGTGAACAGGTTTTCCAGTGTCAAAATGTCGAGCATGGGGCATCTCCGGCGAAAAGGCTGTTAGTTGAGGAAAAGATTGAAGTGAATCGTGTTGAAACCTTATTCGGCGTTTAGCGTAATTACTTCAACAAGGAAATCTGAAAGCTCGTCATGAACGCCCAGCCATCAATGCCAGCAAACTCGTCAACACCCTGGAAACACGTCTGGATTACTGGGGCCAGCTCTGGACTGGGCGAATACACCGCTCGCCTACTGGCACAGCAGGGCTGCACAGTATCGATCTCTGCCCGCCGTATCGAGCAGTTGGAAACCATTACAAAGGACTTTGCAAACATCCATGCCTATCCGGCCGACGTGACAGACGCCGCCGCAGTTAAGTCAGCTGCGCAAGCGGCAGAAGCCGATCATGGCCCCATCGACCTGGCCCTGTTCAGCGCGGGAGCGTGGTTTCCTGGCTCCTTGAAAGACATGCAAGTCGAGAATTTTGCCAAAACAATCGACGTCAACTTAATGGGTGTCGTTTACGGAATGGACGCCGTATTGCCACAGATGTTGGAGCGTGGCAGCGGCCACATCTCCTGGATATCCTCTGTAGCGGGCTATGTGGGGCTGCCCAACTCGGCCGCTTACAGCGCGTCGAAATCGGCGCTGATTAGTCTGGCAGAATCCGTGCACGGGGAATTGCAGAAGAAGGGCATCGCCGTCAGCGTCATCAACCCCGGCTTCGTTCGCACTCAACTTACCGACAAGAACAAATTTCCAATGCCTTTTTTGATGGAACCGGAACCAGCTGCAGAAAAAATTGTCGCTGGCTTGAAGCGCAAGAAGTTTGAAATCGCATTCCCTTGGCAGATGGTGCTGATACTCAAGACGTTGCGTATTCTGCCTTACTGGTTGTCGCTGGCGCTGATAAAGCGGTTGGCTTAACACCCCGGATCGCACCTGTTCCGTCGCCATAAACGATCTTCGCCTCCGGAGCTTCCGGACAGGTGTTGATGCGCATTCCCTTGCGCCAAATCTTCAAGGCTTCCCAGTGAATTGCGCCAACCACCTTTAGTGTCATCAAGGGGTAAGCAGCGAAAACCTTCATCAAAGCCCGGTCTGTGAGTTTGCTCCTGCGCCCCTTGAAGTGGGTGCGCAGAAGCGGAGCCTCGTCGGTTTTGAGCGCCACACCGACAGTAAGATCATCCTCGGGTTTGATCACATGAAAGGTATAGCGCCCATCAACTTCGTTAAACGGGGATACGTAAAAGCACTTATCGATCACATGGGTAAATGTCCCGTCATGATCGGTTCCAGCCGGCAGGATATATGTCAGTGCTTGCCCAAACGTGTTGCGCACTTCGTAGATCATCAGCGCCGGCAAGCCCTCACGATCAAGGCAGTAGTAGACGGTCAATGGATTGAAGGCGAAACCGAAAATACGCGGGTAGAACAATACCATAATACGCTCAACGCGCTCACTCATGCCCGCTTTGCGCACCTGTTGCCAGGCGAAGTCAGACAGGCTCGAGCCATCACGATTCCCGTGTTGACTCTGTTTGATCGAAAATAAATTGAAACGATTGATTGAAAACAGTTTCAAACGCCTGGCTTCATCCTCCAGACGATCCACATCCATCAGCAAAGAGAACACCCGATAGCGGAGCCTGTGCTCCACGGGGCGCATGCGTTTGTGCACCACTTCGCCACGAAATATGGATCCGTTGGGCAGCATTACTCAGCCGCCTCCAGTTCTTCAACCGCGTCTTGAATGAAAATACGACCAGATTCATTTGGTACAATCCATGGGCGACGCATGTTACCCAGCTGCTCGCCCACTGCCAGACCAGACTGCAGACCGTCTTCGTGAAACCCGGAACCAAAATGAGCGCCACAGAACCAAGTGCGGTTCACACCCTGCAAACTCCATAGGTCGCGCTGCGCGGCCATCGCAGGTCCATCAAAAATTGGATGCATGTAATCAAAACTGGCGGCAACATTTTCAATCTCAGCCCATTCAGGCGGATTCAGCGTTACAAACACATCTTTCTTAGTGGGTAGGTTCTGGAGCGAATTCATCCAGTAAGTGAGGCACAGATCCGGGTCTGCCGACAAGCCCGGCTGGCGATCCAACTCCATATAGTTCCAGCTCGCCCAAGTGAGTTTTCGGCGCGGCATGAAGCGTCGGTCGCGGTGCAGTACGGCTTGGTTACGGGAGTAATGGAAGGCGCCAAGGAGGTTTTGCTCAAGAGCGCTCGCATCATCAAGCATGCTCAAGGCCTGATCGGCATGGCTGGCAATAACGATCTGGTCAAATCGTTCCAAGCCCTGGCGGGTTGCAATTTCCACACAATGGGGATGACGATTAACACTCCTGATCGGCTCCCGGCTTCGTACGGTTATTGATGAGTCAGCCAGCATTCTTTCAATATAACTACTGGCACCCCCAATCACGGTTCCCCATCGCGGACGACCGGAGACCTGAAGAAGACCGTGATTCTGGAAAAACCGGATGAATGCCTTGGCCGGATAGTCCAGCATGTCGTTCAGCCGGCTCGACCAAATGGCCGCGGCCATCGGCAATAGATGGAACTTGGCAAAGTCTGCCGAATAGCCCTCACGCTGCAAATAAGAACTCAGGCTTTCATGGTCAGACAGTTGGTCAAGAGATGCAGGAGCCTCTTTGAAGAAGCGCAAAATATCTCGGATCATCCGCCAGTGCTTGGGCCGCAGCAAGTTCGACGGTTGACCAAAAAGACCAAGATAAGTGCCGCCGGAATACTCATAAGCGCCATTCGCCATTGAAGCGGCAAAGCTCATGTTTGTGTCATGCACGGGCACGTCGAGATGGTCAAACAACGCGATAAGATTGGGATAGGTAACGGAGTTAAAGCAGATGAACCCCGTGTCGACTGGTACTGCATCACCGTCCACATCCATCGTGACCGTGTTGGTGTGACCGCCCAATCGCTCGTCTGCTTCGAACAAGGTCACTCGGTGTTTTTTAC
>JBCCYR010000380.1:0-3191 GCA_039189355.1 Pseudomonadota bacterium | reverse complement strand
CCTGATATCCAGACGCGGGAGGCAATCCTTGAAGCTGCCAAAAAAGCGGACAGAAGTGCGGAAATGGATGACCAGCTTTCGCTCGCTGCAGGTGCGCCCGAAGGGTTTGACGAATTCTCGGATTTCTCTCTTTCGCTTTTGAAAGACATGGCTGAGGGAGAAATAACCCTTACAGACGGCAACCTGGAAGTCAGTGGTATTGCGGAAACCTCAGGCTCTTACGAAGACCTGCTACAAGAACTGTCTGGTGAGATACCCGGCAATGGCAAGGTTGTCGGGAATGGCATCATTGCCCCTGTCGCCGATCCGTATGAATGGAAAGTCGAGTATGATGGCGAGGAAGCCATTTTGGGCGGATTTGCTACAAGCCGTCAGGAAATCGAGAAACTTGATTCTGCTTTGAAGTCTGTATTGCCTGATGCGAAAGTGTTTAACCGGATGAGAATTGCTTCTGGAGAGCCTGAAGGGTTTTCAGGACTTGTCGATTACATGATCGGATTTTTCCCGGATCTGGAGAATGGCGGCATATCGCTTTCAGGAAACAACATTTCAATGTCGGGTGCCGCGAAATCCGGCATAGACCAAGAGGCATTCCGTCAGAAACTGGAGAACTTGCCGGGTGGTTTTGCGCTGGCTGAAAATACGGTTCAGTTGCCGGAAGTTCCCGAAGAGCCAAAGGAAGAAGCATCTTCTGCTGAAATAAAGTCGACCGCTATCATTGGCGGGACAGCGCAGGAAACCGAAGGGCAAGCAGCCGCAACCGATACGCAAGGCAGTGAAGAAACGGCAAATGCCTCTCAATCCGGAGACGATGGTTCCCAAGTTGCTGAATCAGGGGCCGGGGAAGCTGTTTCTGCAGAAAATACACAAGCAGATTTGCCTGTAGCTAATCCTTACCGCTGGAGCGTAAGCAAAATTCCTGCCGGCGTGACGATACTCGGCAATGCGGCAAGCAGGGAAGCTGCCGATGCGGTAGTGGACATGGTCAAGAACACACTCGGCGTTGGTGAAGTCTCTGATCGTCAGATACCTGCATCCGGTGCGCCGGAAAACTTTGACATTGTCCGCGAGTTTGTTACCCGGCAGGTGAAACTGCTCGAAGCAGGGCAGGGCAATGTTATCGGCAATCAGGTTTCAGTCACAGGTAGGGCCAAGAATGAAAACCTGCGTAACCTTATAAACCGCAGTGTTACGACCAGGCTTCCGGACGGGTATGCTGGTACAACAAACATCGTTTTTCCGAAGTCCAAAATCATCACGGCGACGCCTGTTGAAATACTGCCGCCGGTTGCAAAACCCTACCGTTGGAGCGTCAGCAAGCTGGCAGACGGTGTTGTTGTAGCCGGCAATGTTGCAAGCGAAGAGAAAGGTGAAGAAGTCATCTCGCTGGTAAAGGCGGCATTGGGTGTCCCGGAAGTTTCTGACCAGCAAACGGTTGCCGGCGGCAAGCCTGCCGGTTTTGATGCTGCCCGTGCGCTTGTGGCCAGTCAGGTAAAACTGCTTGAATCCGGTGAGGGCAGCGTGATTGACAAAGCGGTGAAAATCACCGGCCGCATCAAGAACCAGAACCTGGTTAACCTGATTACCCGTACAATTGACACCAAACTGCCTCAGGGGTTCACGGGGGAAGTGAATATCAGTGTTCCTGAAAGCACCGTCGTAAAGGCCAAGGACGTGGAATTCATCAGCGAAGAGGCAAAGGCCTGTCAGGAAAACATCGTGAACGCAATCAACGGACGTGAAATTCGTTTTGAAACGAACAGGGCAATCATCAAGCCCGAGTCGGAAGGGGTCCTGAAGGATGTAACGGATGTTGCGCTAAACTGTCCTGAAGTTCGCATCGAAATCGGTGGGCATACGGATTCCCGCGGCAGGGACGCTTACAATCAGGAACTCAGCGAGGGACGCGCGAAGGCGGTGGTACACTATCTTGAACAAGCCGGTGTAGCTTCAGGCCGTCTGGAAGCAAAAGGGTATGGCGAGACACTTCCGGTTGCTGACAATGATACCAGTGAGGGGCGCAGCCAAAACCGCCGTATCGAGTTCAAGGTAATCCAGTAAGGGATTGAAGAGATGTTTTATTTGATTGAGCAATTGTTTCTGATTTTATTGGTGGCGTTTGTGATTGGTCTGTACTTCGGCTGGATGTCTTACAAACCAGAAGAAAAGCAGTAAGTCTGACGGGAAGGGGAGACAATCATGACAATGTTTATCATTCAGTCTGCAATCTTGATCGCAGTGGCATACCTGCTCGGCTGCATTATCGGATGGTTGTTGAGACATTTCTTTGGCGTTTCGAAAACAGTCAGGGTGAAATCTGAAGAGACGATTGCTCCCTCAACGCCAGCGACGGCAGCAAAACCAGAACCGATAGAAACAGTTGTTCCCGCAAAGCCGGAGCCAAAAGTTGCATCGAAGACAAAACCGGTTAAGGCAAAGCAGGCTCCAAAGCCCAAGACAGCAAAAGCTCCCAAACCTGCTGCTAAAGCTCAAAAAGATGATCTAAAGCGCATCCGTGGTATCGGACCACAAAACGAAACCCGTTTGAACAGCATCGGGGTCACGAGTTTTGCCCAGATCGCGGCGTGGTCAAAAGAAGAACAGCGTGAAACCGGTGAACGTCTTTCCTTCCCGGGCCGCATTGAACGCGAAGAATGGGTCAAGCAGGCGAAAGTCCTGGCTAGCGGTGGTGAAACCGAATTTGCCAAACGCGTGGACAACGGTGAAGTAGAATCTTCTACCGGAACCCCTGAACCTGCAGCAATTGGCAAAAAACCGGCTGTCCTTGCTGCAGCGCCCGATGGGGAAGGGGACGATCTTACGCAGATCGGTGGTGTCGGAAATGCGTTGGAGAAAAAGCTGAATGCCATAGGCATATATACGTTTGAGCAGGTTTCCAAATGGACAGCGGATGAGCAGGCATGGATTGGCAATGAGCTTGGATTTCAGGGGCGTCCGGAGCGTGAAAACTGGTCAGCAGAAGCAAAGGCGCTGGCAGAGGGGCTAGTAAAACAAACTGCTCTCAAAAGCACCCGCGGCGCGATCACTGCAAAGAAGAAAAAGTGATGTTTCCGGTCAGGAACGACCGGAGGTCCGACCTTGAAACAGGAAGAAATATTCACGCAACCTCTCAAATCAAGTCAGTATGTTTGAAAATGTCACGTTCGAAACGTTTGGTAATGAGGTACCAT
>JBCCYR010000379.1:0-3198 GCA_039189355.1 Pseudomonadota bacterium | reverse complement strand
TGTCTCCTGAGGATGCCAAGGGCCTTAAGTTCCGCGTTCAGGCATCTGACGTTCTGGTTGCCCAGTTCGAACAGCTCGGCGCATCGCCGCAAAAGATGTCCTTCAAGGAAGTCTATGGCGGTCTTCAGACCAAGGTTATCGATGGTCAGGAAAATACCTGGTCCAACATTTACGGCAAGAAGTTCTTCGAAGTGCAGGACGGTGTAACTGAAACCAACCATGGCATTATCGACTATCTTGTCGTGACGTCTGACGAATGGTGGAATGGGTTGGATGCCGGTGTGCGTGATCAGCTTGCAACCATTCTTGCTGAAGTAACCGAGACCCGCAACCAGGAAGCCTTTGCGGTCAACCAGGAGAACAAGGCGAAAATCGTCGAGTCCGGTGGTGAAATCCGCACACTCACTCCTGAGCAGCGCCAGGCATGGGTGGATGCATTGAAGCCGGTCTGGAAGAAGTTTGAGGGTGACATTGGCGCTGACCTGATCAACGCCGCCCAAGCGACCAACTAGGTCCGAGATAATTGCCTGCCCGCGCTTCAAGGTGCGGGCAGTTTCAGCGGGGGACAGGTCCATGCGATCCGGCAGACCATCTTTTATCGACACTATTGAAGAGACGTTCATCGCCATTACCCTCGGGCTGATGACGCTGATCACCTTCGCCAATGTGGTCGCCCGCTATGTTTTCAATGCCAATATTCTGTGGGCGCTTGAAGTTACGGTTTTCCTGTTTGCCTGGCTGGTTCTCATCGGCTGTTCCTACGGCGTAAAGAAGGGCTTTCATATCGGCATTGATGTATTGGTCAACGCGTTGCCTGCAGCAATGAGAAAAACCATGACACTCATTGCCTGTGGCGCATGCATCGTCTTTGCCATTCTGCTGTTTTTTGGTGCCTGGAATTATTGGGCACCCTTTGCCGGCATTCGTCCAATTCCCGTATTGCTCAGTGACCTCGTTCTCGTGCCCCTGGGTTTTGAGGAAATCCAGTACCGCTGGCGTGACCAATCCTTTTACGAAACCGATGATGTTCCTGTTCCTTTCCTCCACGGATTTTTGAGCGATGCGTTCAATTATGGCGAGCGGTATGAAAAGCTTCCGCGCTTCATTCCCTATTTTGCGCTTCCCTTGGGCATGGCTTTGCTTCTCTACCGCGTGTTTCAGGCAACCTGGCGGGTTGCGACTGGCCAGCAGGATTTGCTGATTGCGGGCCATGAAGCAGAAGAGATGATGGAAGAGGCGCTGGCTGACGATGCAGACGGGGGCAAGGCCTGATGGAAGTCGTCCTTCTCTTCGCCCTTGTCATCGGGTTGATGCTGATCGGCGTGCCGATTGCCATATCGCTTGGCCTTTCAAGCATGATCTTCCTTCTGATCTATTCGGACGGCTCGCTTGCCTCGATCGCACAAACACTCTTTTCCGCCTTTGACGGGCATTACACGCTCCTTGCGATTCCGTTTTTCATCCTTGCTTCCAGTTTCATGTCTACGGGTGGTGTGGCAAAACGGATCATCCGGTTTGCGATTGCCTGTGTCGGGCATTTTTCCGGCGGGCTTGCGATTGCTTCCGTGTTTGCCTGCATGATGTTTGCCGCGCTTTCCGGTTCTTCGCCTGCAACGGTGGTTGCCATCGGTACAATCGTTATCGCCGGGATGCGCGAGGTCGGATACAAAAAGGAATTTGCTGCCGGCGTTATCTGTAATGCGGGTACGCTCGGCATCCTCATTCCGCCTTCCATTGTCATGGTGGTTTATGCCGCCGCCACGGATGTTTCGGTCGGCCGGATGTTTCTGGCTGGTGTTTTCCCCGGCCTGCTTGCCGGCCTCATGTTGATGGTC
Source organism: Pseudomonadota bacterium (assembly GCA_039189355.1). Classification (GTDB taxonomy): domain Bacteria; phylum Pseudomonadota; class Alphaproteobacteria; order Rhizobiales; family Rhizobiaceae; genus JAALLB01. The sequence goes on along the minus strand of JBCCYR010000379.1, from coordinate 1,363 downwards.
GGCATCTACATCTATGCGAAGGTCAAGGGTTTGCCCTCCCAACCGTTTGCCGGAATTGGAGAAGTCCTTGATGCCGGAAAGGAAGCGTTCTGGGGACTGCTTCTCATTCTTATTATTCTCGGCGGCATTTATGGCGGCGTCTTCACACCAACGGAAGCTGCCGCGGTTGCCGCTGTTTACTCGTTTTTTGCTGCGAATTTCATCTACCGCGACATGGGGCCGTTGCGGAACGTCAACCTGATTGAAGACGGTGAATCGCGCTCCGGACGCAACGGTTACTTCGCCATTGTCTACGGGCTCACCTTTTTCATGCTTCTGCTTTCCGGAGCCTACTTTGGCTACGAAAACCCGGAGGCCATTCCGGTTCTGACGCTTATAGTCATCGCCATTTGTGCTGCACTCCTTTATCTGTTCTGGCGCGAAAAGAGCAACATGATCGGTGCCATGATCGCTTCCATTCCTGTCCTGTTTAAAGCCGCGTGGCAAACCCTCTCTCGTTTGCCGCAGGCAACCGTTCATCCGGATACAAAACATACGCTGTTCGAGGCAGGCAAGCTTACCGTCATGCTGCTCTTCATCATCGCCAATGCGTTGATCCTGAAGCACGTGTTGACCGAGGAGCGAATTCCGCAGGTCATCACCGAAGCGATGCTTGCGGCAGGTCTCGGGCCGATCATGTTCCTGATTGTCGTCAACATAATATTGCTGATCGGTGGGCAGTTCATGGAACCATCCGGCCTCCTGATCATCGTTGCACCACTGGTCTTCCCGATTGCGATTGAGCTCGGCATTGACCCCATTCACCTCGGTATCATCATGGTTGTGAACATGGAGATCGGTATGATCACTCCGCCCGTGGGACTTAACCTTTTCGTAACGGCCGGGGTCGCGCGAATGTCGGTCACCGATGTGGTCAAGGCTGCCCTTCCCTGGGTCTCGATCATGTTCGTATTCCTCATTCTGGTTACCTATGTGCCGGTCATCTCAACCTGGTTGCCAACCCAGTTGATGGGACCGGAGATTATTACGCGGTAGGTTTCGTACCCGTTCGCTTTCTTGCCTTTTCGCTCGGACCTCCGTTCACGGGCTGGCAGATTTGCTAGGTCGCAAATCTTTGCCCTGCCACGGAGGGAATTCTTTTCCCTTGCCCAAAGGGCCTGAGCCGATAGGCGAAGCGAAAGCTTGTCTTTCGTGCCAGCGCAGGCGTCTCCCGGCAGGGAGACTGCCGTGAGCTCAAACAAAACCATACACAACTGCGGGACCCGATTGCCGATACCGTCCTGTGTGCCGGACCGATCAGGTCCCGCGCGGAGATTTGATGCCAGTGGTCAGGGTTTTCAAGCACACGCCCTGCCAAAGCCTC
>JBCCYR010000378.1:0-3201 GCA_039189355.1 Pseudomonadota bacterium | reverse complement strand
TCTCCAGAGAGTCATCCAGCGCGTCTTTCCACGGTGTGTGATGTGGCGGTGCCATGGTACCGGTCATCGGAGAGACATAACCGTGGTTGCGGAATTCCATGATCCCTTTCTTCTTGTGCTTTTTCCACTGGAAGAAGGCTTCGTTGGAAGCATCAACATCGAAGGTCGGATAATCCGTCTCCTCAATCAGTTCCAGCGTATACGCACCCTGATAACGAATGCAGGCATAATCGTCTTCAAGGGCATCTTCTGCATCTTCACGGGCTTTCACATCCGCCAGCATTTCGTCTTTTCCGGGAATGCTGATCTTACCCATGATTGCATCGCGAACCCACCAGGCTTGCGCATCAAACATGTTGAAAGTGTACCACTGGTCCTGCATGCCGAGATAGAACAGGTCAGGATCGTGAACATAAGCAACGCCCTTGTAGAGGTCAGCAGCAGCCAGACGGTTGGCAGTGCGCAAACGCAGGTTGTCCGCCATGAACGGGAAGTGATGCAGATATCCCGTGCAGAGAACAATCGCATCCACATCCTTGGTCGTGCCATCCTTGAAGGTAGCGGTTTTTCCCTCAACCTTCACGAGAGCAGGAACTTCCTGCCAGTTGTCCGGCCAGTCATAGCCCATTGGCGCAGTGCGGTGTGCGACGGTCACGGACTTGCAGCCATATTTCCAGCATTGTGAACCGATGTCTTCAGCGGAATAGGAGGTACCAAGGATCAGGATATCCTTGTCTTTCATCTCGACTGCATCCCGGAAATCGTGTGCATGCAGGATGCGTCCCTGGAAGCTCTCAAAGCCCGGATAATGTGGAACGTTAGGGGTTGAGAAATGCCCGCTTGCAACCACGACATGATCGAAGACTTCGTCGCTCTCGGTGTCGTTTGCGCAGTCATTGGCAATGACACGAAACTTGCCGTCGGCGTTTTTCTCTACCCGGCGAACCGAATGATTGAATTTGATCCAATCACGGACACCGGCTTTTTTCACACGGCCTTCGATGTAATCAAACAACACGGCGCGTGGCGGGTAGGAAGCGATCGGTTTCCCGAAATGCTCCTCAAATGTGTAATCGGCAAACTCAAGTCCTTCTTTGGGGCCATTTGACCAAAGGTAGCGATACATCGACCCATGCACAGGCTCACCATGCGCATCCAGCCCGGTCCGCCATGTATATTTCCAAAGTCCGCCCCAGTCATCCTGCTTTTCATAACAAACGATTTCCGGAATATCTTCGCCATTCTGCTTCGCAGATTGAAATGCACGCAGCTGTGCAAGTCCGGATGGCCCAGCACCAATTACCGCTATTCTTTTTGTCATTTAATTTACCTCCCTGTAATTTTAACTGATCCTACTTAAAACCTGACGCCGGTTTGTGCCTGACAGCCGACTGCATGAATATGGATTTACTTTTATCAACTAAAGCCCAAGCTTCTTTTTCCTTTCAGCTGCCCACTTTGAAATCATGTTGTCAAAGGATAATGCCATCAAAACAACGGAAAAGCCCAATGTAAAATTCTTGCCGAGTTCTGTTCCAGCCATTGTCCGCTGCATTTCCTGACCGAGATAACGCGTTCCGATGAATGCAGCGATGATCACCATGAAAAAGGAAAACATCAATGCCTGATTGAGACCGACTGCAATGGTGGGCATGGCCAATGGCAGTTGTACGTTCCAGAGTTTCTGTGAACGTGTTGCCCCGGACATGTCAGCAGCTTCAGTCATCTCTGCAGGCACACCGCGCAATCCCTCTATTGTGTAGCGAATTACAGGAACCATCGTATAAATCAGAATGGACATGATGACGGTGATCGGCGTGATACCAAACAACATGATTGCCGGTAGTAGATAGATAAAGCTGGGAAAGGTCTGGGCTGTATCGCAAATGTATAACATCCAGCGCGAAGAGCGCTCGGAACGCGAGGCACGGATAGCAAGCGGCATCCCTATAAGAATGGCAAGTAGCGTTGCGGTAATTGTGGAATGAAGTGTCAGCATCGCGCGGTCCCACCAGCCAAGGACCGCGACCGCGGTAAAGAAGGCAAAGCCAATAGCCGCAGGCTGCCAGCCACCCAAGAGCCAGCCCAGTCCGGTTATTGCCAGAATGAGCGCAAATGTCGGAACATACAGCAATGCATTTTCGGTAGGCACCAGAACCCATACGTTGAAAAAATAACGTATGTAGTAAGTTATTGCCTGCACAGGACCCCACCCCAGAAACGTTTTCATGGCGACATCAATTTCCTTGCCCATGGAAAATGACTGCTTGCGCTTCACTTCGTCAAAATATGGAACAAGTTCACTCAGCACCATGAAAAACAGGACCACTCCGCCTGCTACCAGCCAAGCCTGATAGCGTACCCACCAGGGTGTATTCTTTTCAAAATGTTCTGGTTGCTTCACCACCAAAGCTTTGGAAAGCCGGTCAAGGGTAACGGCAAGCAGCACAATGGTAACTCCGATTTCAACACTGCGCCCAAGCTTGAAACTGTTCATCATGGCCAACAGTTTTGCCCCCAGTCCCGGCATCCCGATGAACGCAGTCAGAACAACCATGGCAAGACTGAGCATGATGACCTGGTTAAGGCCTACAAGGATTTCCGTCCGGGCAGAGGGAATGTAGACTCGGGTAAGCATTTGCCATCTTGTGCAGCCCGACATTTTTCCGGCTTCCACGACCTCCGGCGGAACCTTCCGCAAGCCAACGGCAGTCATCAATATCATCGGTGGAATGGAATAGACTATCGTAGCCACCGAAGCAGCGGTTGGCCCCACCTTGAAGAAGATCACTGCCGGGAGGAGATAAGTGTAAAAAGGCAATGTCTGCAAAATTGCCAGGATTGGCTTAAGAACAGATTCCACTCTTCTTGACTTCCATGACCAGATACCAAGCAGAAGGCCAATGGTAAAACCTATTGGTGCGGCAATGATAATAACCGACATGGTTTCCATAGCGATTTTCCATTGTCCCATCATCGCTGTCCAGGTGAACGTACCCCCTGCAAGCAATGCCAGTTTCCACCCTCCAAGATAGTAGCCAAGGACAGCTGCAAGACTTGCAATGACCGACCACGGAATGGCCTCAAGCCGTGGCCATCTGGATTTGCCATACAAGAGGTTTGCAGCTGCATCGATCAGGAAACCCAACCAGCCTGCGATTGTTCGCGTGACATGGATCAAACCAAGGTCGTTTTGAAGCC
>JBCCYR010000377.1:0-3216 GCA_039189355.1 Pseudomonadota bacterium | reverse complement strand
GGAAGCATTGCTAAGGAGATTATAAACCGCCTGGCGCAACTTGGTTACATCCAGATGAACCTCTCCGAGTTGTTCATCACGTTCCACCATGAACTTATTTGTATTTTTGGCTGCAAGTGGCCTGCTCGTTGATTCGATTTCGTCAACCAGCTCGCCAAGATCAAACGTTTCGAGGTAAAGGTCTGTCTTTCCTGCTTCAATTTTTGAAATATCGAGAATATCGTTGACCATGGAAAGCAAGTGCTTGCCTGCAGCGCTGATCTTCTGCAAATCGGCAATATCTTCGCCACGGCCATCAAGTTCGGCATCTTCAAGCAGAATCTCGGAATATCCAAGAACGGCATTAAGCGGTGTTCTCAGTTCATGGCTCATCTTGGCAAGGAAGTCAGACTTGGCTCCATTGGCACGTTCCGCGTCTTCCTTGGCTTCTGTAAGCTGCTTGAGAGTTTCCTGGTGACGGGCAATCTCCTTCAGGAATTCAGATTGCGAGTCCACAACCGTTGCATAGTAACTGGCCATGAAGAATACATAAATCGAGGCACAGAAAGCAGAAATCAGACTGACATGCCCCATCTCTGAAAGCGGTATGTGCAGCGGCGGCGGACCACCAATGAAATGCACACCGGCAAAAATAAGCAGACCGATTGTACATTGCGCAAAAATTGCAACGCTGGTTTTGAGACCGGAGCCAAGATAGAAGAAGGCAAGCAGTGGCAACACAAGATACCACATGAGGAATGGCGACTGTGCGCCACCGTAGTGATACGAGCCCCAAAGGATCGCAAATGACAGGTTTTGAACCGAAAGAAATGCAAGTATCGCATATTTCTTGGGCCAAACCTTCAAAAGGATCGGAAATGTCCAGAACAGGGTAATGGAAAGACCTAGAATGTGCACATGCGGGAATGGATCAGGATCTGTAGCCAACAGGAAAATCGTTATCGGATGACCAAGAAAAGGCCCAAGCAGGTGGCTTATGAGGAACATCCGCACCCGCTTTTCAGCGGCAATATCATCCTTCATGTGCTGTGGAACAAACTGGTCGATGACCCGGTTCAGATAATTCAGTGCTTGGTTCATGTGCGTAGGCCCTGCAAATAATCACAGGCGAGGTTAACGGAATATTTCTAATAAGTGGTAAACCAGCGAACACGGCAAAAACCGGTACTTTAAACCCACCCGAACTGCGGCCACGCAAAACCGGCCTGCTGAAAATCCGGAATTGGCAACCGTACCCGAAAGCACGGATAAACTTTAAAAACGGTTGAGCGGTAGTTTCAGATAGACATTCCCATCGTCTTCCGGGGGAGGCATTTCACCTGCTCGCATGTTTACCTGAACGGATGGAAGTATAAGTTTCGGCATGGAGAGATTTGCGTCACGCTCTGTACGGAACTTGACAAATTCTTCCATGGTAACACCCTCATGCACATGGACGTTGGCTTTCTTTTGCTCAGCCACAGTCGTCTCCCAGGCATATTCATCGCGCCCCGGGGCCTTGTAGTCATGGCACATGAAAAGCTTTGTCTCATCCGGCAATTGCAGGATTTTCCAGATAGACTGGTAAAGCGCTTCCGCACTGCCTCCGGGAAAATCGGTGCGCGCAGTGCCAAAATCCGGCATGAAGAGCGTATCACCAACAAAGGCGGAATTGCCAATGACATAAGTCATGCACGCCGGGGTATGGCCGGGGGTATGAATGGCCTTGCCAGTCAAGGCCCCGATGTTGAATGTGTCCCCTTCCGAAAACAGCTGGTCAAACTGGCTGCCATCCATCTGGAAGTCTGTTCCTGCATTGAAAATCTTGCCGAAAATCTTTTGCACATCGCGGATGAAAGAACCGATACCGATTTTGGCACCCGTCTTCTCGCGCAAATAGGGAGCCGCAGAGAGGTGATCGGCATGCACGTGGGTTTCCAGTATCCACTCAACATCAAGCCCCTGCCCCTCAACTACTGCCAGCAACTTGTCAGCCTGTTCAAACGAAGTCGTACCGGACGCCATGTCAAAATCCAGAACAGAATCAACCAGCGCACAGGCTTTGGAAGTTGGGTCTTTCACAATATAGCTGATCGTGTTTGTAGCCTGATCAAAAAAGCCGGTGACTTCAGGAACAATATTATGAGTCATCAGGGACCTCGCTTATTTGCCTGTGAAATAGTCTGCCTATACCTCACAGACAAATCAACTGATTGCGAAGCTTTGAAAAATCACATGCTCATTTCCTGACATCAGTTAGAATTTTGTTCTAAATAACCAACCATCCAGGCAAGATTGCTTTACATTTGCTGCAGATCACGCAAAAGCCGAAAAATCACCTGCAAGGTAATCAAGACACTTTTGCGCAGCATCATTGTAACTGCCTGACTTTGTAAGTGTGGCACACAACGCATTATCGGTTGTGAACAATTCATCGACGACAGGAACAAGACTGCCATTTTCGACATACCGGTCTACAAGCCCCTCCCACCCCAACACCAGCCCGTGTCCGGCTGCTGCTGCTTCAAGCAGATAAACATAGTTCGTCATGTGCTTGAAAGTGCGGGTATCTGAACTGACACCAAAGAAACCCATCCAGTCAGACCATCTTGTCCATCCCTTGTTTGGCTTGTTGAGTTCCAGCAACGGCAGTTGGGGCCAGGTCGTGATACCCCCTTCAAAACCAGCTTTGTAGCTTTCAAAGACTGTAGCCGAGCATAGCGGACGCACCCTTTCTTCCAGAACAATTTTGATATTGTTCGCAGCCTCCGCACTACTCGGTTTCCGGTAAGACAAGACGATGTCATACAATTCAATGTCCAGCAGGCGAACAAGATCGTACTCCTGGGTCAGAATGTTGAGCCTGACATCCTCACCAATTACGTTCTGCAATTCCGAGTAACGTGGCATGAGATACAAGTGAGATATCTCGTGCGAACAGGTGATTGTTAGCGTTTGCGGGGTTGAATTGTTTGTCAGAAAGTTCATCTCGGAACTAATTCTGTCAAGTCCAGCAGAAATCGCCTCGTGCAAACGTTTGCCGTTTTCAGTCAGGGACAATCCCCGTTTGCTCCGGTCAAAAAGCTTTTTGCCAACCCTGGCTTCCAGATCGGAGATATGACGGCTTACTGCTGATTGCGATGTATTCAGCTCTTCAGAAGCACGGGTAAAATTCAGATGCCGTGCTGCACATTCAAAGGCAATCATACAACTGCTTGAAGGAATGTTATGTCGTCT
>JBCCYR010000376.1:0-3239 GCA_039189355.1 Pseudomonadota bacterium | reverse complement strand
CCGGGAGCCTCGTAAAGGCTTCTCAGCAGTTGAATGTTACCCAATCCACCGTGACCGCACGACTTAAATCCCTTGAAGAAGAACTGGGACAATCGCTTATCAATCGTCAAAAATCAGGTGCAACGGTAACGGCGGCGGGTGAACGGCTGAGACGGTATGCCGGCACAATTGCTGATCTTTGGCGGCAGGCACGGCAGGAAACGGCATTGCCGGATGCGATGAGCTCTGTCTGCAACATCGGATGTCATCCGGATTTGTGGGCCAACCTTGGCGAGAGGTTGTTTGAGACGATCCGGCAAAATTACCCCCAAGTAGCGCTTTCTGTCTGGCATGGCCGTGAAGAAGAAACGACGCGTTGGCTGGATGGTGGATTGACGGATATTTCGTTGACCTATTGGCCGAATGCCAACCAGATGCAGGTCTCATCTGCGCTTGTAACCGACAAACTTGTTTTGGTCACAACTGAACAAGACGAACAGGAAAAATCAAAAACAGATTATGTTTTTGTCGAGGCTGGTGAGGATTTCGGAAAGCAGCATGCGGCCACATTTGCTGATGCCAATGCTACCCGCATCAGTTTCGGCAATGCGCAACTGGGTCTGGAGCATATACTGAAACATGGTGGCAGTGCCTATTTGCCGAAACGGATAGTTGAACCATACCTTGAAAGAAAACAGCTTTTTCTTTCACTCAGATCGCCCGTTTTTGAACGAAATGCATTCATTGTTATAAACAAGTCAGCCACAAAAAACTGGCCGTGGTTTGAAAATGTCATTGCCGGACTTTCATCCCTGACAAAAGCTTGACTGGCGAATGAGGCTTTTGCCTGAACGGAAACCAATAGCTTTTTATATCGACGTCGTTAAGCCAGATTTATGGCTTGAGCGAAACTTGCGAATGTTCGCTGAATTTTCCTGCCAGTGCTCTTTTTTCGCTGCCTTGCACTTCCTGCGCATAATTTGAGTTCGACTTTGAAAGCTTGTCTTTTCGAAGGTCGATGAGTTCGGGAACGGGTTGTCCGGCTTTGGAGAGACCCTCAAACCGTGCCTGGATCGCAATGCTTTTTCTGACTTGATGCGGTTGCCAAAGGCTGAAATCTTCCGGTGTAAGAGGACGCCCCAGTTCCATCATCCCGGCGTCAACAGCAGACTTCAGTATCTCTGCACCACGGCGAGTTCTCACCAGTACACCGTTAAACCCTTCATCCTCGCCACTTGGGGAACCGCCCGGCCAGCAATCCGATGCAGCAATGTCGGCCGCTTCACCAATCGGATCCGGGCAGATTTTGCAGCGGGACTGGAGTAACCAGCCCGACTCGTCTTCCCACATCGTATTGTAATCTATTTCCCTGTGACTTCCGTCTTTCAGCGTAATGCGATGAGGGCCGGGGTTTCCGTTTCCGCGATACCGGAAGGCTGCAACGTCATCTTCTGAGGCACCTACGGCGGCCACCGCATCGCGTGTTTTTCCCTGTTCTGAAGCCCCGCCGCAGACCATGACAAACATGCCGACGCAATACTGATCGACGCGGCTGTCCCGAAGCGCCAATCGGCGTGCGGCGTTGATATCGCAAGGCTTTGCAATCAGCACAAACGGCTCTTCGCGCAAAAGTGCAGTTTCAAGTCCGGCCAACACGGATACAGGGGCATATCTGGACCCTGAATTTTCAAGAACCTCCTCCGGACTTTCTGAAATGACCCAGTCACTGAGCAGAGGCTCGGTCTTGTGAGGGCCTGCATGCAACACAAACTTCGCCATTCCGGATTTCAGTGCGTGCCTTCCCAAAGCCGTAAGAACACCACCGGTAGCAGACTGAAACCGTACATCTGGTTCACCTGACCAAGCCATTACCAACTCATGCCAAGCTCCCCAAATATCATCAATGACGGCTCCGGCCTCAACATGTGCGGAAACCACGGCTCCCGGACAGGCCTGTAGAATTGCTTGCTGTTCCGATTTTGTAATCGTGCCGACCGGTCTGATGACAGTGTCATCAACCCATTGCATGTGAAGGCCCTCTGCCAGGAATTCACACAGGCCGCAGCCAATGCAAAGACCGTTTTCAACAACTTCGGAAACAGTTTCAGGTTTGCGCAATATACTCTCCCAACCTACAGGCCAAGACCGCAACAGATAGACCGAAGCAATGCCTGTCAATCAGGAATAAGCTGAACAGCTGTTTAGGGTCAGGACCTAATGCCTCAGGCGGCAGTGTTGAGTTCAGCTCTCAACTCGGTAAAGGCTGTGTTGATTTGCCTGAACATGTCGTTGACGTAACGCGCGACTTCTTCGGGGAGTTCCAGTCCGGCATAATTGTCCGGATGATATTGCTTTGCCTTGCTGTGGAAAGCAGCTTTCGCATCTTCGAAGGTGCAGCCCTTCTGAATGCCAAGAATTGTATAGGCGTCCGTGTAAAGCGGGTCATTCATGGAGACAAGAACAGGTTTCCTCAGAGGCTCGACCGGCTCAACATAAGCGATCTGGTGTTTGGCGAGGAATTTTCGCTGGCCGTCCTTGGAAACGAATTCCAGAAACGGGGTCTCTTTGGAGAGAACACCTTCCAGCGTGCCGGTTTGTCCCTTGGAAAGGCCTCCGCGGATAATTGCGCCATCCAGCATTCTGATCGATACTTCGATTGACTTTGAGGATTGATCAAACACAGCCACTCTCCAACAACACATCCGCATAAGCTGTTAGCGCAAAGGTCTTAACATCACTTGAACAAAACCTGATCAAGGTTACCTAGATAAACAGTATGTTATCTGATGGGCTGATTTCAGTCACAGTTTGAAACCAAAACGCTTTCCATTGCGTATCTAGTTAAAATTCACAGGGCAAAAAGTGACGATCATGAAATTCAAAATTGCGGCCATGGCTGTTTTTTCAGCACTAATGATTAATGTTCCTGCTCATGCAAACGAGCTCAATGGTACGGAAATCAAGCAGAAGCTCGAAGGTAAGCGGGTGTTTCTGGCAACCAGATGGGGAATTGAGTTTCCACTGGTTTATGCAGGCAACGGAAAAGTTACTGGCGACGGGTCGGGAACCGGACTGGGGCAATATTTTGCGCCGACGGAGACTGGAACCTGGTGGATAAAAGGCAACCAGATGTGTCAGAGGTTCCCAACATGGTATGATGGTCGAACTTTCTGTTTTCGTCTTGAGGAAACCGGTACAGAGACACTGATCTGGAAGCGAAATGACGGCCGTTCGGGCACTGCAAGGATTGGGTAACCATT
>JBCCYR010000375.1:0-3244 GCA_039189355.1 Pseudomonadota bacterium | reverse complement strand
CCTTCAGATATCGTCGCAAAAGCACGGGTTCAGGAATGGTTGTCCACTGCTGTAAACGAGATCATGAGTGGCCCGTTTGTTGTCCGTGCAATCAAAGTTTTCGGGATGCCTGGTGATGCCGAAGCTGCTGCTGCAAAAACGACTGCCTTGTTTGATGTCCTGTTTGAACCGCATCTTAAAGACCGTGAATGGTTGGTTGGAGAAAGTGCAACAATTGCAGATATTGCCTGTTACAGTTATGTCGCGCGGGTGACTGAAGGAGACTTTAGCCTCGAAAATTACCCGGCCATTTCCGCCTGGCTCAACCGTATTGAATCACTGCCGAATTTCCCACAAATGGTTCACGCACATGAATTCATGGCGGGTTCTTGACCTCGATAGCATCAAACACGGTCATTAATTTCACGAATAGGAGAAATTAAAATGAACTTGCAAGGTTGGGACAAAGATACTTCCCCCTACCATCAAGGGGAGCAGGAATTGCATGACAGACTTGGCCGGAAAGAGCGTCAGGAAATGATGGCTCGGCGTATCCACCGCCCCTTCATGCCTGATCAACACCGTGAGTTTTTTGCTCAATTGCCATTCATTGTTGCCGGTTCTGTTGACGAGCAAAGCTGGCCCTGGGCGTCGATCTTGTTTGGTGAGCCCGGGTTTATTTCAACACCTGATGACAAAACACTCAACGTGAATGCAGGGGTCATTTCGGGAGATCCATTCTGGGGGAATGTCGAGGCCGGATCACCCGTAGGTTTTGTCGGTATTGAATTGCCCACACGGCGGCGCAACCGGCTGAACGGGGTCGTGAAGCATCGAGACGAAAACCATGTCGAGGTCGGGGTTGTGCAGTCTTACGGCAATTGTCCCCAGTATATCTTCACACGGGATACTGATCAGGCTCGCGATCCCAACGCTATGCATGAGCCGGAAATCAGCAAGTTTTCTGAACTCCCCGAAACCGCTGTCGAGATAATCCGCAATGCGGAGACATTCTTCGTTGCCAGTCATAATGACAAGGATGACAAATACGATACAGGTGGAGTGGATGCCAATCATCGCGGTGGTAAAGCCGGTTTTGTTCGCGTCGATGGGCAAACACTCACCATACCCGATTATATCGGCAATTTTGCTTTCAACACATTCGGCAATTTTCTTGTAAACCCCAAGGCCGGGCTATTGTTCATTGACTTTAAGACCGGAGACATTGTGCAACTCACCGGGACCGTTGAATTGATTTGGGAACCGACGGATGAGATTAGAGCATTTGAAGGTGCCGAACGGGCGTGGAAGTTTCATCTGGATCACGGCCATATCCTCAAGTCTGCCGCACCTTATGTCTGGAATGATGGTGAACATTCCGAAAGAACACTCATGACAGGCACTTGGCAGGAATCGTAAATACTTGTCAGCCCCGTCAGACATGCCATTCCGGTTAACGTGCCTTCGGTGCGTATTGCAAGAGGAATTCCAGGAAAGAAGCCGTTTTTGCGTCCCTGTATTTTGAGGGTGGCATCATCGCGTAGATGCCGCCGGTGGGCAACTCCCAGTCTTCGAGCGCCAGCATGAGCTTTTTCTTGCGTAGATCATCTGCAACCTGATACTCGGATACAATACTAAAGCCAATTCCGTTCAACACGGCTGCCCGAATGGCATGGGTTGAATCCGAGGTAATGACCGGTTCGAATTTCAGCTTGCGTTTTTTTGTACCCTTTTCAAAGGTATGAACATTCGGACTGTCTATCAACGTATTGCTGATGAAGGGCAGGTTTTTAAGGTCCTCAATTGTTTGCACACCAGCAAGCAAATCCGGACGGGCAACGGCAAGGCGGCGGTTGTCAGAGATTTTCCGCATTATGTTTGAGGAGTCCTTGGGCCATCCTATACGAATGGAAAGATCAAACCGCTGATCGATAATATCCTTGAGTTTGTCATCGAAAAGCAGTTCGACTTTTACATTCGGGAATTCCTTAAGGTACTCACCAATTGCCGGCACGATAACCTCAGATCCATATCCAATTGGTGCACTAATTCGAAGGGTCCCAGCGGGTACCGAAAATCTGGATGAAACCCTTTCAAATGCCTGATCTGCATCCCGCAGCACCGGTTTGATCTCTTCGTAAAATGCTTGTCCGTCAGCCGTTGGAACAACCTTGCGGGTTGTGCGCTGGAGAAGTGTTGCGCCAAGTTCCCCTTCAAGCTTGCTGATCTGATGGCTTACAACAGCTTTTCTGACCTTCAGATTTTTTGCTGCGGCAGTGAATGAGCCATCCTCAACCACCGCTACAAAGAAACGCAACCGGTCCAGACTTGGCGCTATATTGTCTGATTTCATAATACAGTCTATCTAAAATGTCTGATCTTATTATCCATTATAAAACATCATAAATTGTTGTCGAACGATAACTCATTTCGAGTTGAGCCAGCTTTCAGACGGAGAAAAAAATGAGCAAGACAGCAATCGTATATTTTAGTGGCAAGGGTCACACTGAATCATTTGCAAAGGCTTTGGCTGAAGGTGTGAATGATATCGAAGGTGCAGAAGCTGTGATGTACAAAATTCCGGAAAGTGGTGACATACCGGAAAACTGGTGGGATGAACTCGCAGAAGTGGATGGGATTGTTTACGGCTCACCGACTTACATGGGGATGGCAGCATGGCAGTTCAAAAAATTCGCCGATGAGTCAGTCGGGTCCTGGTACGCCTCTGCGTGGCGGAACAAGGTTGCAGGTGGCTTTACGGTTTCTGCAAGTGTCAATGGCGACAAGCACTCAACCATGAGCTATCTGGCGACGTTTGCAATGCAACATGCACAGATCTGGATTGGTACTGGCTTGAAACCGGCCAACAAAAAGGAAAATGGACCTGAAGACGTGAACTGGACTGCAGGTTTCACTGGCGCCTTGGGGATTGCTCCTGCGAATACATCAGCAGAAGAAGCTCCGCGTTCCGGTGATCTGGAAACAGCACGTATCTATGGCCGTCGCATTGCGCAGGCTGCAAAGAGCATTGCGGCAGTTCAGGGCGACTGGTCTGTCGACGCATAACAAGCAAGTCACTACCAGGCTTGCAGGCAGTGACACTTTTACTGACCCAAACTTATTGAAATGGAGACGGGTATCATGACGACCCCGGACCGCCCTGGCGGCGGCCCCGGAGAGCCACCGCAGCCTGTGGGAAGGGCGGATCCTGAATCTCGAGGGCAAGCCCCGAAAGGCCATCGAAGACCTGCTGCAGCGCGCTCGG
>JBCCYR010000374.1:0-3270 GCA_039189355.1 Pseudomonadota bacterium | reverse complement strand
TTGAGAGATTGAGGATCAGGAATGATCTGCGCCCCAACCATTTTCGAAACAACCTCATCAACTTCAAAAATTTCATCCGTGTAACAATGAAGTTCTTCAACTGCTTCGCTTATCCGGCGATGGCTTTCATCGGTGCCGTCGCCGAGCCGTATGATCCATTCACCCGTATGGCGTACGTGGTAGGCCATTTCCTTAACAGCCTTGCCTGCAATGCCGGCAATTGTTTCGTCAGACGAGCCTTGTGCCTTCTGCCAGAACAGTTCCATGAACACGGCAAAATAAAATTGCTTGAGCATGGTATGGGCGAAATCACCGTTTGGCCGTTCAACCAGCAAAAGGTTTTTGTATTCCCCTTCAAGCCGGAGATAGGCAAGCGCATCTTCATCGCGCCCGTCACCTTCCACTTCACCGGCATAAGTATACAGATTACGGGCCTGTCCGATCAGGTCGAGCGCCATATTTGGCATGGAAAGGTCTTCTTCAAGCATCGGTGCATGACCACACCATTCCGACAACCTGTGACCGAGCACCAGATGGTCATCAGCCAGACGGATCAACAATTCGAACAAGGCATCATCACGGGTCATCACATGTGACCCACTTCATCAGGAATATCGTAAAAAGTCGGATGACGATAAATCTTGTCTGCTGAAGGTTCAAACAGTTCTTCCTTGTCAGACGGATCGGAGGCCACGATATCCTTTGAACGGACAACCCAGACTGACAGGCCTTCACCTCGGCGGGTATAAACATCCCGTGCTGCCTGCAGGGCCATAACTTCATCACCCGCATGCACCGAACCCACATGCTTGTGAGCCAATCCGTTTCGGGGTCTGATGAATACTTCCCAGATAGGTGTATCGTTCGTCATGAGGTTACTCCGCTGCCAGTTTGGCAGACTTGCGTTTCTCCGCGTGCGCAAGTGCCGCTTCACGCACCCATGCACCATCGTCCCAAGCATTCCTGCGCGCGGCGAGCCGCTCACGGTTCATCGGTCCACCACCTTTTACAACCCGCCAGAACTCGTCCCAGTCGATCGGCCCGAAATCATAAGACCCACGCTCTTTGTTCCACTTGAGATCGGGGTCAGGCATTTTCAGACCAACGAAATCAGCCTGCGGAACCGTGGCATCCACGAATTTCTGTCGCAATTCATCGTTGGAAAAGCGTTTAATTTTCCACGCAGTGTTCTGATCCCCGTGCTGGCTGTCACTGTCATGTGGTCCGAACATCATCAATGCCGGCCACCACCAGCGATCAAGCGCATCCTGCGCCATTTTCTTTTGTTCAGGCGTTCCCTGGGCAAGTGCCATGACGATCTCGTATCCTTGCCGTTGATGGAAACTCTCTTCCTTGCAGATACGCACCATGGCCCGCGCATAAGGCCCATAAGAACACCGGCAAAGCGGTATCTGATTCATGATCGCCGCACCATCAACAAGCCAGCCAATCATGCCTATATCAGCCCAAGTCGGCGTAGGGTAATTGAAGATCGAGGAATATTTGGCTTTGCCGGATAAGAGCTCTTCCGTCATCTGCTCACGGCTCACACCCAATGTTTCCGCTGCCGAGTACAGATACAATCCGTGCCCGCCCTCGTCCTGAACCTTTGCAAGCAGCGCAGCCTTGCGACGCAGTGTCGGTGCCCGTGTAATCCAGTTACCTTCCGGCAACATGCCAACAATCTCCGAATGCGCGTGTTGTCCGATCTGTCTGACAAGGGTCTTTCGGTACCCCTCCGGCATGGGATCATTCGGCTCGATCTTCTCGTCCCGGTCTATACGTTCCTGGAAACGTGCAAGAAAATCCTCGTTTTCCTCGGTCTTGCCGTCAGCACCAATCAAGCCTTGAGAATACATTGCAAATCCTCCGTCGAACTATAATATGTTACAAAAAAAATAAAATCAACATTTTTTTGTAACATATTATTCACCGGAACCGGGTGTGCAACTCCTTCACGGCAGGCTGCATCTTTTGCTCCGGTGTTGCAAAGCAACCGTCCAGAAAACACTCGCTTCCAGGCAAGATCAGGTGATAAATTTCAGAGACGAGCGCTCTTGCGTCTTCTCCTACCCAGTCTTGTGGTTTGAGCTCTCCAGGCAAATCAACATCCTGCAAAACAAGCCGCCGCCAATCGTGAATCAAGAGGACTCGAACTGCCATACAATCCAGGGGTTCCCGCAATCCGTGTTGCTGTACGAGTGCAAGGACACGGCTGTATTTGTCAATCAGGTTTTCGTAGCGGGAATTCAAGTCACTGATCCGCCAGGAGCGTTCAATGAAATCTGACAAGGAACCGGTTACAAGATTGCCAGCTTCCATTACAGCCAGAGCATCTTCTGTATGCTCAACGCTTTCATTTTTTGCCAATGGGCGGATATACAGGCCATTTACAGGAGACCCGTAACCCTTCTGCCGCATTCTCCGCTGTACCGAAATCCTGCTTTTCTGGTCATCTTCCGTACGCAACACCAATTCAAACCGCCCGTCCCAGTCCGGTGACTTCATGGCATAAATGCGTGCGGTGGCAGATTCAAAAAGCGCCATTCCGCTTTCGGCAAGATCATAAAAGCTCTGTCGTCCCACCTTGCGGCGTTTTACCCAGCCGTCACGGGCAAGCCGTGACATGGCCGTTCTGACCGCATTTGGCTCAATATCCAGTCTCGAAAGAATGTCTTGCAAAGATGAAAGGCTGATCACACCGCCACGCGGCACGATCGCATCACCAAATACCGTAACAATGATCGACCACACCCGAAGTTTACCATCGAGGTGAAGTTGCTTCACCAGACTATCAACGATGGCATCTGAACCGCTCAAATGAAAAACCTTGTTTGATTACATACAGCGCATTGATACGTCAGGAGAAAATCAGAAGCCAGACTCTTGGGCTGAAACAAATCCGGTGATGGCACTAGTGGTGTGGTTCCAGCGACGGGGCCTCTTCATCCTTGAGCATTAACTCATCACCGTCTTCATGAAGGCAGAAACGACCCTTCCCACCATTCTTCGCCTTGTACATTGCAATATCTGCGAGGCGAAGGAGCTCGTCAAAATCAGATGCCTGATCAGGGAAAAATGCCCCGCCAACGATGCCATTAACCTGCAAGCTGACGCCGTTGTGAAGTTTGAACTTCCCGAATACCCTTGTGAAAAGCCCGCTTGCAAATTCAGCAATTGTCTCAACGTTCTTTATGTTTCCGAGAAAAATCACAAATTCATCACCGCCGAGACGGGCGGGCAGAATGTTAATAGTATTGTCCGCGCCAT
>JBCCYR010000373.1:0-3283 GCA_039189355.1 Pseudomonadota bacterium | reverse complement strand
GCTTTATCTACTCACCTTTATCGTTGCCTTTTCTCCAAGACCGCTTCTGCCTTTCTGGCTTGTTGAAAAAGTTTTCCCGTATGTTTCCTTTGCTGCAATTGTTCTCATCAGCATGGGACCGGATAATTTCATCCTGCAGATAATACTCAATCTTGTCTGTTTCTATCTGATTGCGCAGATGTGCCATAACCGGCTTGCCAAGGACCGGCCACCGGCGGAAAGCCTGACAGAGTTTTATTTCTTCATGTCTCTTGGCGGGGTTATTGGCGGTGCGCTGACGGCACTTGCAGCGCCGCTAATCTTCAATGATGTGTACGAATATCAACTGGTGATTGCTATTGGCGGACTGGTTGCGATCGGCGCAATGCCCAAAGGGAAGCAGTTGTGGCGTGACGTCTTGCTGGGCCTCGCGGCACTGGCAATCCTGACAGCCTATGTCATGAATGCGAGCCAGCTTCCGGATTTTGTCAGAAATGTTGCCTTGTTGTCTTTTGCTGTGGCGATGGTAGCCGGGGTTCATTTGTTCAGGTCTTCACCAGTCCGGCTGTTCATCATATTGCTGGCAACTGCGATACTGACGGTAAACATTCAAGGCATCTTCCTCGCCAAGGGCGAAAGGATCATCTACTCGGACCGGATTTTCTTTGGTGTTTCAAAAGTCATATACAATAATACAGACAACGGCCCGGTCCACATTTTCCAGCACGGCAACACGAAACACAATGTGCAGCTCAGAACGCAGGAAGCGCTGGATTATCCGCTCGCATACTATTCACCTGAAGGATCGTTTGGTCAGGCCGTTGATGCGGTACGCGCGCAAAAGCGGGACATGAGTGTTGCGGTTGTTGGTCTTGGGGCAGGTGCCATGGCCTGTCATGTCCGGGAAAATGAAAGCTGGAAGTTCTACGAAATCGATCCGCTTGTGATCGAAATGGCGCGGACACAGGAGCTGTTTACCTACGTGAACAATTGCGCACCGAATTCGCCGATTGTTACAGGCGATGCACGCCTGACGCTTCAGCAGGAGCCTGCAGCAAAATTCGATCTGATCATGATTGATGCGTTTTCCTCAGATGCCATTCCGGCGCATCTGGTGACAAAGGAAGCACTTGAACTTTATCGCAGCAAGCTGAAACAGGGTGGATATATCTTCTTCCATACATCCAACCGCAATCTGGACGTTTCTTCGGTTGTCCTGAATGTGGCGGAAGTATCCGGGCTTGCCAGCAGGTTTATTTCTTCAAAACCGGATGAAACAATCCGGTATCATGAACAGGTTTCCGCTTCCAACGCGATTCTGGTGGGCGATGATGAAGCGTCATTGAACGCGTTGCTGCGGGATTATCCGGATTGGGAAGTCAAAAAAGGTTCCAATCTGGTTGGTGTCTGGCGGGATGATTTCTCCCATATCATCGGTGCATTGCTCGCAAATGCCTTTGAGGATCGTAAGTGATCTGCCTGCCAACCTGACTGGCGATGCAAATTATACCGTGATTTGGTGAAACAGGCGTGATACATCCCAGCCATGTCTGTTTCACTTGATTTAACCGATGCCGATACACGCAAGTCACTGGATGCATTAAAACCTGCCTCCGGTGCAAAGCCGTCGCTGGTGGGCATGAGTCGAACCGCGATGGCAGATGCGTTGCGGGATGCGGGCGTTGCAGAAAAGCAGTTGAAAATGCGCGTGAGCCAGATCTGGCATTGGCTTTATATTCGTGGTGTATCCGATTTTGCCGACATGAAAAACCTGTCCAAGGATTTTCGCGCGACGCTGGCGGAAACGTTTGATATTGCGCGACCCAAGATTGTTGAAGAGCAGATTTCAAATGACGGAACGCGCAAGTGGCTGATGCAATTTCCGTCCCTTGGCGCAGGCAAGCCGGTTGAAGTGGAAACGGTTTACATTCCTGAAGAAGGGCGTGGCACGCTTTGCATTTCCTCGCAGGTTGGCTGTACGCTCACCTGTTCTTTCTGCCACACGGGAACGCAAAAGCTGGTGCGTAATCTGACGGCCGGAGAAATTCTTGTACAATTGCTGGTTGCCCGTGACAGGCTGGGTGATTTCCCGGATGCGGATACACCAGCGGGCGCCATCGTGCCGCTCGAAGGGCGCAAGGTTTCCAACATCGTGATGATGGGAATGGGCGAGCCGCTTTACAATTTCGATCAGGTGAAAGAGGCGCTGCTGATTGCGTCCGACGGTGATGGGTTGTCACTCTCCAAGCGCAGGATAACGCTTTCAACTTCGGGGGTTGTGCCGTTTATTCCGCGTACGGGTGAAGAGATTGGCGTCATGCTGGCGATTTCGCTTCATGCAGTGCGCGATGATTTGCGTGATGAACTGGTGCCGATCAACAAGAAATATCCGCTCAAGGATTTGCTGGATGCCTGCCGGGCCTATCCGGGACTGTCCAACGCCAAACGCATCACCTTTGAATATGTGATGCTCAAGGGTGTGAATGATTCCCTCTCCGATGCGAAGGAACTGGTGCGCCTGCTGAAAGGCATTCCGGCGAAAATCAATCTTATTCCGTTCAACCCGTGGCCTGGCTCGAATTATGAATGTTCCGACTGGGAGCAGATTGAGCAGTTTGCCGATTTCATCAATGCAAACGGCTACGCATCACCGATCCGTACGCCACGGGGACGGGATATTCTGGCCGCCTGTGGCCAGTTGAAATCGGAGTCCGAACGCCTGAAGAAAACTGACCGCCTTGCGCTGGAAGCGATGATGATTGCCGGGCACGGGGAGTAGATGAAACTCATCCTCTATCTCATTGGCCGCCTGATCGTTATCTGCTTTGCCTTGTTTATTGCGCTTGTTGCCGGGTCCATGTTCATTGGCTTTGGTTTGGCATCCGGCATGTTTCCGCAATTGGTCAGCGCGGACGGGGGTTCCGTGTTCGGTGATCCGGAAGCGGACCGCGCAATTCTTGCGACCATTTCATTTGTTTTCGGGATTGTCGCGAGCTTTCAACTTGCCGGATTGGCCCTGCTGCCTGTTACGATTGGTATAGCAGTTACCGAATTGATGAAATGGCAATCCATGACCATTCAGCTGGTAATTGGCGGGATTTGCGCCCTTTTCACAATGTTCTCGGTACTGGCACTTCCGGCAGGCGTTATGCCTGCCAATGGAACCGTAATTGTTTCACTGGCAGCAGGTTTTGTTTCGGCCTTTTTCTACTGGCTGATTGCCGGGCGGAATGCCGGGGAGTGGTTATCCGCGCTCGGTGAACAAAATCCGGACGGCGAAGGCTGAGAAAACGCTAGCAAAAAT
>JBCCYR010000372.1:0-3285 GCA_039189355.1 Pseudomonadota bacterium | reverse complement strand
TTGATGTCCGGTTTTTTATTGCCTGTGCTTTACTCTCAGTTGAATCTGGTTTCGAGGTCGGGTTGTCAACCGTGCAACAGGTTCAACATGTTGGCCAGGCAGTAGATGAAAATTGTACCGCATGGCAAGTCTGGCAAGAATGAGTGTTGCCTCAATTGTTGCGAAGTTGGCGCCAACACATACCCTTGGGCCAAGGCCAAAGGGTAAGTAGCTGTCCTGCGTGATTTCTTTTTCGCGATGGCCCATAAATCGCTCAGCATCGAAACTGTGGGGATTTGCCCAATAATCACTGTGGCGATGGATCACCCATGGCGCAATCATCACCATCGCGCCTTTTTTAATTCGCCTGCCGCAAACTTCCGTACTTTCCGTTGCTACGCGCGGTATGAATGTTATGGGAGGATAAAGTCTCAAACATTCTTTGAAAACTGAACGTGTGAAATCGAGCTTGTGGATATGCTGAAAATCGATTTCGCCACCGCCGGTAGCGTTCTCAATTTCAACCCGAACACGAGAGAGAATGTCAGGCCGGGTTGCAAGAACATAAAATCCCCATGTTAAGGCGCTCGCTGTCGTTTCATGTCCGGCAAGGAAAAATACTCCAAGTTGGTCAATCAACTCTTCCCGCGAAAATGGATTTCCCGATGACTTGTCTTTGGCAGTTATGATGTCTGCAGCGATGTCTTTAAAAGATGCTTCTGGTTTTAGATGGCCGTCTACGAGTTTGCCTAAATGGGTTCGGATCAAATCGCATGCCTCAAGGACAATCTTGCTGTGGGGGATATCACTCCATGCAGGTTCCATGATCAATCGGCGAATCTCTACATGGGCAATACTTTCCTCAAAAACTTCAAATGCCTCGAAGACTTCCCTTGCAACGTTTGATGACAACGGCGTGGAGAAAACGGTACGGCAGATTATATCTGCGGTTAGCTGACTCATTGCAAAATCGAGCGAAAAGTAATTGCCCTTTTTGCAGCGTTCATCAAGTAACATGTCGAAGTCGTCAATTGCTTCTTGCATCGCCTGAAAAGCCTTGGACAATTTCATATGACTAAATGCAGGGGCGATCATTTTCCTCTGTCTGTGCCAAGTGTCGCCGCTGGAGACAAAAATTGAATCTCCTACCAGCGGAGCCAAAGCACCCACCATCAGGTCATTTTTTGGAAAAATGCCACATGGGTCCGTCATGATGGACCGGATTGCTTTCACATCGTTGATGATGACGATGGAACGACGCGAGTAACCAAGGTTTCCGATGCGAAGATGATAAGTTTCCTTGGGGAGCAGTGCTATCAGATTTCCGTCACGCCTGATGGCTGCCCGAGCGAGTGCGCTCAACGTGCCTAATGGTTTTGGTCTTGGCGGTTCAAACAATTCGCACGGTATTTGAGAAACTTGCTCGAGCATATTGTCAATTTACATGGACAAGATAAAATGTCTAGAACATCGGAACTTCGGAGTTGTTTGATGATTGTTTCGCTATTTCATGTGCTGGTGATGTGCCACATTGTTACCGGAGCAATCGGCTTGGTTGCTTTCTGGCTGCCGATCACAACTCAGAAGGGTGGCAGTTTGCATGTCAGGGCTGGTCGGGTGTTTACGATTTGTATGCTGTCTACTGGCTTCCTCGCAGTTGGAATTTCAACCACAACATTGCTTTCTCCTGTTGCTACGCACCCTGATCCGGCGCTCAATGGTGATGCAGCGTTGATACGCGGCATTTTTGGATGGATGATGCAGTATCTTGCGGTATTGACGATAAATCTTGCTTGGTATGGTTGGCTGGCTGCGATTAACAAGCGAGATCACTACAAAAACCGGGAGTGGCGAAATTTTTTATTGCAGGCGCTGGTCGCAGTCACTGCTCTGAATTGCCTTGTGCAAGGGTTACTCATTGATCAGATTTTAATGGTAGGTATTTCGTTTGTGGGATTTGCTACTGTTGTCACCAACCTTTTGTTTTTGACAAAGGAAGCGCCAAGCCCATTTGACTGGCTGCTGGAACACATCAAGGCATTGGTAGGAGCAGGGATATCGGTCTATACTGCTTTCCTTGCCTTCGGTGCAGTCCGCCTGATGCCTGAGGCAGCTTTGAGCCCTGTTTTGTGGGCAATCCCGCTTGGTACCGGAATTAGCCTGATCATTTATCACCAACAAAAAGTCAAGCGACGCTATTTGCCCAAGCAGCCCAAAAATCGGCCCAAAAATCGGCTCGTACCACAACTATTTGAAGATCGATGAAACAAACTGCACTTCTTACTCTCGGGCGTTTACCCAAGGCTCTCGATATAGCTGAAGCGCTATCCAAAGCTGGTTGGCGAGTTGTAATTGCGGAGCCGTTTAATTGGCATTTGTGTAAGGTGTCTCGCTATGTCGCCAAAACTCATACCGTTACAGCGCCCAATGCCAATCAAAAGAAATATCTGGAAGAATTGCTCGAAATTGTTCAACTAGAAAGTGCTTCGCTTGTCATTCCTGTCTCAGAAGAAGCGTTGCATGCAACGTTGATTGCGCCAAATCTGCCTTCAGATGTTCATCTTTACTCTGTCTCTCAATTGCGACTGCAGGAGTTGCATGACAAATACCGTTTCAACCAACTGGCAAAATCTTTTGGATTGCCGGTTCCGAAAACATATCTGCTTGGAAGCCCCGAAGCCAAAGAGCTTTCACTGCAGCAAGATTATGTATTAAAGCCGGTTTGCACGTGCTCAGGAAAAGGCTTTTCAGTCCATAAGGCCGGAATGGCCCTTCCAGATGAGCAGAATCTGCCGACGACGATTGTGCAACAAAAAATGACAGGAGCTCTTAAGAGTACGTTCTCGATTGTTGATAAGGGGCGAGTAATTGGTACCGTAGTTTACAAGGCTGTTATTCTCTCTGGAACTGTCGCTGTTGCATTCGAACGTCTGGAGAACGAAAAGCTGATTGAGGAATGGGTTCATCAGTTTGCAGGCAAGAATGAGCATAGCGGCTTTCTTTCCTTTGATATGATGGAAGATGAGCAGGGAACGCCATATGCCATTGAGTGTAATCCGCGTGCAACAAGTGGTATTCATTTCGTTACACGTGAAAGTCTGGCCGGGGCAATTCTGCAGCCAGATGTTCAGGCAGGATTGGATTTGCGGCCATTCACCATGATGCAACAGTTTTTCCCATGTCTGACTGAGACTCAAACGGCTCTTTTTCGACGGGATGGCTTTGCCCAAAAAGCGCGCGTACTTCTTGCAGCAAAGGATGTCAACTTTTCCATTATTGATCCTCTGCCCCTATGGTTGATGCCAT
>JBCCYR010000371.1:0-3291 GCA_039189355.1 Pseudomonadota bacterium | reverse complement strand
ATGCGTTGATTTTGGCGCATTTGTGAACTTCTTCGGTTCCAAGGACGGGCTTGTTCACATTTCGCAACTTGCAAATGAACGCGTGGGCAAGACAACGGATGTTGTCAACGAAGGTGATAAGGTATGGGTGAAGCTGATGGGCTTTGATGACCGCGGCAAGGTTCGCCTGTCCATGAAAGTCGTTGATCAGGAAACCGGACAGGAAATTCCGAAAGAAACCAAAAAAGATGACGAAGATGATGATTGATCATCCTTGAAGTCCAAAAATCAGGCCGGGAATTCCCGGCCTTTTTTATAAGGTCACCCATGAAACCAGACCATCGCAATGCACTTTTAGTTGCCCTGGAAAAGGGGATTGCTGAACCTGGCAACAAGGGAAGCTGGCGGTTTTACAATGCGAGCGCCATTCCCGAGTTAAGCGATGAATGGAAGGACGCCCTGCTTTGCGAACAGGGCTTCAGGCCGGAGTTTCTGAAACTGCAGCAGCAGGGCTATTCGGTCACGCACACGCTTGCCAATGAGAGTGGTGAACCAAGTGGCGCGATATTTTTCCTTGGCAGGAGCAGGCGATGGAACGAGTTCCGGATTTCTGAAATCTGGAATTCTCTAAAACCCGGACAAAGACTGATTGTTGCTGCGAACAAGACAGACGGCATTGGTGCAATCCGCAAATGGTTTTCACAACATGCGGAAATCAGCGACAGCCTTTCCAAACATCATGCCGTGGTTTTCTGGGCAGACAAGCGCAACGATGTTGACCTTCCAACCCTGAAGATTTCCAAAAGCGTTGGAGAGTATACGATTTCAGAAGGCATGTTCTCAGCAGATGGTCCGGACGCGGGTTCCAGATTGCTGGTTGAGCAGTTTGATGCGCGTATAAAGGGTGAAGTCGCTGATCTTGGTGCGGCATGGGGATATCTGTCGGCTGAACTGGCGAAAGAAACTGACCGCATTACAGCGATAGAGTTGTTTGAGGCTGATTACCTATCCCTTGAGGCAGCCAAAACGAATCTTGCCAACACGACAATGGAAACGACTTTCCACTGGATTGATGTCACGACCGAATTCCCAAAGAAACCCTATGAGTGGGTGATCATGAACCCGCCCTTTCATGCAGGCCGGGCTGCTGAACCGGGCATCGGACAACGCTTTATTGAAGTTGCGGCCTCAACCCTGCCAAGAGGTGGACGGTTACTGATGGTCGCCAACAAAAACCTGCCCTATGAGCGAACTCTGGAAAACCATTTTCGCAGCTTTGAAAAACTTGCTGAGCAAGATGGCTTCAAGGTTATTGAAGCGGTGCGATGATGACCGCTCAGAACCCTTTTTGGTCGTTCGTAACTTGTCGCAAGTGGAATACGTAATCGCTTTCACAAGCGTAAATGACTAACTGCTTGTTTCATTGATCATATAGCGATATCTGTTCTTTATTCCTGCTACTTGGTAAATTTCAGTTTCTGATATTGTCGCCACCGATACATCGAACGAAAAAAGACAGCAGGTCCTTCATAACGACATGTTTCACATTCCTGCATCTAAGCAACACAGAAAAGAACTTACTTTTGAATTTCTATGAACTTGGCCTTAACCAAGGAATTCTGAGAACCCTGGAAGAGATAGGTCTTACAGTTCCAACGCCAATCCAGATACAAGCTATCCCTCCCGTTCTAGAAGGAAGAGACGTTGTTGGTTTGGCACAAACTGGCACTGGCAAGACTGCGGCATTCCTTCTTCCCCTTCTGCAACATCAAATGCGCGATAATTACAAAGGAAAGTTCAGGCCGATCCGTGTTCTCATTCTCTCGCCTACTCGTGAATTGGCTGCTCAAATTTACGAAAAAGCCCGAGAGTACGGAAAATCACTCAATCTGCGATCACAATGCACTGTTGGTGGCATTCCGATAAATCGGCAACAAAGGTCCCTTGAACGCGGTGCAGATATCTTGATCGCAACGCCAGGACGGTTGCTTGATCTTGCGAAGCGCAATGCTATTGGTTTTGATAAGGTTCAGTCAGTAGTTCTTGATGAAGCCGATCATATGCTGGACATTGGTTTTCTACCAGATATCAGGAGAATTTTTTCGCAGCTTCCTAACCACCGTCAGACACTGCTTTTCTCCGCAACAATGCCCACACCCATTCGTGAACTTGCAGAACAATACCTGCACGAACCTGTCCAGATATCGGTGGCTCGCGAAGCTTCTGTTGCGGACAACATCAATCAGTCGGTCATACACTTGTCTGCGCGGCAAAAACCAGACGGGCTTGCAAGTCTTCTTCAAGAGTTTTCGGACAAGCGCGTCGTGGTGTTTGCCCGGACAAAGCACGGTTCAGACAAAATCGTGAGGCGATTGCAGGCACACGAAATCAACGCTGCTGCTATTCACGGAAACAAGTCCCAGGGCCAACGGGAACGCACGCTGAAAGCGTTCACAAACGGCGACTGTAAAATCCTGATCGCGACGGATATCGCTGCCCGTGGCATTGACATTAAAGACGTTGGATTGGTTGTGAACTACGAACTTCCACCAGTGCCAGAGGTTTACGTGCATCGAATTGGCAGAACCGCGCGGGCCGGGTCATCAGGCGTGGCGGTTGCTTTTTGCGCTCCCGATGAGATCAAGCATCTGCGCGGCATCGAGAAACTTATCCAGATGAAAATCCCGAGTGAGGGCCAAATTATAGAGCCTCAAGAGGAAGTTGGAGAGAAGTCACAAAAAAGACGCTTCAGAAAGCGCAGCAAACCTAACAATTTGCCGACTCAGAAACCCGGTTCAAAGGTGCGAAAATCGAGGCGATCGGCAAAAAAGAGACAAACTGAACTAACTTCAAAGAAAACGGTTGGTTCAATCCAACCGCACAAAACCAACCCTCTTAAGGATAGACCACATGGTGATCAATCCGGTTCAGCCCGGTCGAAATCACGGAGGTCTTTCAAGAGACGAAAGTCAAAGCCGATATAATCAAAGTCCAAGATTTTGGATAGCATACAAGCGGCGAATGACTGCTCTGAGCCCAAGTTGCGCATTTAGCTGTTGGTAAAAAGCGGCTGTAATACCTCAATTATTCAACACTGTGTCGAGTATCACTAGTGGAAGCGGAATCAAAATACGTCTGTTACATTTACGGTTTCCTGGCTATGCTCTTCTTGCCAATATTTATTGGCTTTTTATGTTGGTTACTCGGAATTCGTTTTAGATTCCATGACAGTAGCTTACACCTTGTGGAACCTAGATTTGGCATAACCAAATTAAATGGTGCGAAGTGGACAGATGAAGACAGGCGTCAATT
>JBCCYR010000370.1:0-3310 GCA_039189355.1 Pseudomonadota bacterium | reverse complement strand
CTTCAGGGTAGCGCGCTCCCTAGCAATGTTTGTCAGATCATAAGTTGGAGCGGAGAGGCGTACCATTCACGCGAACGGACATGGAAAATGCTTGCCAACCAGCAGATCGCCGCCAAGATGGAAAGGCCGCAGCCTGTGATAACGTTCTTGTCCTGCCATTCAAACGACGTTGGGTTAAATATGATTCCAAGACCGCACATGCTGATCACGATCCCAAGGACTTTCCAAAGCGTCACCCTTTCGCCCAGGAAAAAATGGGGCGAGCAACCCAACCCGGATTGGTGTGGTATAGGCCAAAACAACGGCGGTGCTTGCAGGAATAAACTGCTGGCCGGCGGCGGCTAATGTTGAGAACGCGCACATATGCAGCAAAGAGTAGCTTGCAATAACAGGGGTGTCTTGGGCTTTGGGCAGCGTAAGTCTGCTCAGGCTCCAAGCAATGGGAAGCAGAATCATGAGGGAAATCCAGCATCGGATTGCAGTCACCCAAACTGGCGGGACCTGGGTAACAATGACCTGCATAACTGGCCAATTTGTGCCTCAGGCGAAAATAACTGTGATAAACAAAGCAGCCGATCTTGCGAGGGTCATATCTACCTTCAATGGAAAAATGCAATCTTAACTATTTTGAGCTTCGAGATTGGAGTCGACTACACAAACATGATCTCACTTTGAACTGCTTTTTTAAGATATTCCTAGCGGTTTATTTCGCGCATCCACGATACCAACGCGCTTAAGGGAGGATAGTCTCCGCCAGTCTTTGGCCAAACCAGATAGTAGGATCCGTAGCTTGAGGGGACAGTATTCGGAATTTTGACCAGACGACCTTTCTTTAGGTCTTCACAGATGACGAAGTCCGGGAAAAGTGCTGCACCGATGCCAGCAATCGCTGCTTGGCGCATGGCGGCAAATTGATCGAACTCCATGCGAGTAGCATTGCTCATCGTCCGGCCTTGAACGTCAAACCAATTGGTCCATGCATCAGGTCTCGATCTCATCGAAAGCAATGGCATTTGCTCGCTGAGAGCTTCGGGAGAAGCGTTCAAATCAACCGCTAAGTTGGGTGCTGCCGCAGGAATTGTCTGCTCGTCCATCAGCCTTAACGAGTCGGTGCCTTCCCAGTCATCACGCCCAACGTGAATTGCCGCATGAAATCTCTCCTTGGCAAAATCAAATCTCTCAACACGTGTCGAAAGGTTTACTTGAATCCCAGGATTGTCAGACAAAAAGGCAGGCAGGCGTGGGGCAAGCCACTGAGTCCCGAAAGCTGGCAAAATCGCTAACTCCAAGGTGCCGCCCTCCGGGTTGGCAATCAATCCAAAGGTCGCATTTCTGATATCGTCCAAAGCGCCTCTGACGATTTCTGCGTAGTTTTCGCCCTGCGATGTAAGAATGAGCTTTTTACGCTCTCGCAGGAACAGTTGAACCTCGAGTTGGTCTTCTAGGTTCTTGATTAATTTGCTTACTGCGCCTTGGGTGAGACTCATCTCACGTGATGCGTCTGTGACCGATCCTAGTCGAGCCACAGTCTCGAAGGCTGATAACCAAGCGGTTGGCGGTAGGTATCTGCGATTCAGCATTTTGCATTCTATATTGGAATGTTTGCATTCCAATATATCGTTACCACACGGAAATTTTGTTCGATATAGCATTCTATAACGCAATGGAAGTGCTGGAATCAATGAACAACACCATGGCATTTAGAAGATCGGCGCGTACAGCATCCCTCCAGGTATCCGAAATTGTCCGCATATCTGAGGCCGCAAACGCTCTTAAGGAAAGTGGCCGTGACGTACTTTCGTTTGGCACCGGTGAACCAGACTTTCCTACGCCAGAGCATGTGGTGGAAGCAGCACATGACGCGGCGAAGAATGGTCAGACAAGATATCCACCAACTCAGGGCGTCAATGTACTTCGTGAAGCGATCGTTGAGGACTGGAAAAACACAACTGGTGTTGTTGCGGAACCGTCGCAGGTCATCGTCTCTAACGGTGCGAAACAGGTCATCAGCAATGCGTTCTTGGCTAGCATTGATCCAGGTGATGAAGTCCTTGTCCCAACGCCATATTGGACGAGCTACAGTGACATTATTGCGACGTGCCAAGGTGTTCTCAAGCCACTTCAGACCCACGCCAAAGACCAGTTTTGTTTGCAGCCAGAAACCTTGGCGCAAGCAATAACTGAGAAGTCCAGATGGTTGATGCTGAACAGTCCGGGAAACCCGTCGGGCGCTCTCTACCCTCGCAAAAGTCTCCGGGAACTCGCCGATGTTCTTCGTGAACATCCTCAGGTGATGATCCTAGCAGATGAAATCTATCAGCATATCTCATACGATGATTTCACTTCGTTTAGATCGATCGCGCCAGAACTGGCCGATCGTACCTTGATCGTTAATGGCGTCTCCAAAGCATATTCAATGACGGGGTGGCGGATTGGTTGGGGAATCGGACCATCCGAGATGATATCAGCAATGACTGCAGTTCAAGGCCAGGCAACTTCGGGGGCTTCATCAATTTCCCAGGCTGCGGCAGTGGCGGCACTTCAAGGGCCACAGGATTTGCTCGCTTCTCGCCTTGCCGATTTTCGAGAGCGTCGCGACTTTGTGGTTGATCAGTTAAACGCTACCGCTCTGCTCCATTGCGAGCCTCCTGGAGGCGCATTCTATGTTCTCCCAACATGCTCGGAAGTGATCGGGAAAAGAACAGCTGCGGGACAAGACATCGGATCGGATGCTGATTTCTGCAAATATTTGCTCAATGACTATGGTGTTGCACTGGTGCCTGGACGTGCGTTCGGGGCGCCGGGTCACTTCCGTGTTTCTTACGCCTATTCTCGAGCGGAACTGACAGAAGGCTGCGCACGCATTTCCAAAGCCGTGGCTGCGCTATCTTGAGAGGATAAGACATGACGCTTAAAGAAAAAGACAAACCGGATCTATCAACTTTTAACTTTGAAGACCCGTTTCTGCTTGATGGTCAATTGACAGATGACGAGCGGATGATCCGAGACAGCGCGCATGCATTCGCGCAAGAGACCCTGCAACCAAGGGTGATCGAAGCCTACAGAGACGAAGCCTCTGATCCCGGGATTTTTGCTGAGATGGGCAAAGTTGGTTTGTTGGGTTCGACCTTGCCGGAGGAATACGGCGGGATCGGTGCAAGTTATGTGGCATACGGTCTAGTTGCTCGCGAGATTGAACGCGTAGATTCCGGCTACCGCTCAATGATGTCGGTTCAATCATCTCTGGTCATGTACCCGATCTTTGCGTACGGAAGCGAGGAGCAGCGACAGAAGTACCTGCCGAAACTTG
>JBCCYR010000369.1:0-3316 GCA_039189355.1 Pseudomonadota bacterium | reverse complement strand
CGCAAAGAAGAGCATGGAAGAGTTTGCCCAGACCATGAAAGATCCGGTGGATTCGGAATTCATCTATGAGATTGAAGCGCCTGCCGCGGAAGAAAAGCCGAAAGCGGCAAAGAAAGCGCCTGCACGCAAACCAGCTGCCAGAAAGCCGGCTGCGAGCAAAACTGCCAGCAAGGCAAACGGGGCGAAGCCTGCAGCGACGAAAAAGGCTCCCACGAAAAAGCGTGCTGCCCCCAAAAAAGCAGCAGCTACTGCAAAGGCTGAAGCGAAGAGTACGACATGAGCCAGCAGGAAGAACTTGAAGATAGCAGCGCACCTCTGATCGAACATCTCGTAGAATTGCGTCAACGGTTGATGTACGCGATTATTGCAATCGCTGGTTTGTTTCTTGTCTGTTTCTATTTTGCTGACGAGATTTTCAATATTCTGGTCATCCCTTATCAGAAGGGTGCCGGTACCGATGATGTGAAATTCATCTTCCCGGCACTGCAGGATATTTTCTTCGTACAGATCAAGATTGCGTTCTTTGGGGCGATATTTCTGGGTTTCCCTGTCATTGCGACACAGATCTACAGTTTTGTTGCTCCAGGCCTCTACAAAAACGAAAAGGGCGCTTTCCTGCCATTTCTGGTTGCAACGCCAATCCTGTTTCTGGCCGGGGCCTGCCTTGTTTATTTTCTGATCATGCCACTGGCGACTTCGTTCTTCCTCAGTCTTGAACAGGTAGGTGGAGAGGGCCAGGCGGAAATCACCAACCTGCAGTCTGTCAGGTCTTACCTTGACTTGATCATGCTTCTCATATTCGCATTCGGCCTTGTGTTTCAGTTGCCGGTTGCGATTACTCTGCTGTCACAGGCAGGGCTTGTGAGCGCTGAAACGCTTTCAGGCAAGAGAAAGTATGCAATATTGCTGGCATTTGTGGCTGCTGCTGTTCTGACACCTCCTGATCCGGTTAGTCAGTTGGGGCTGGCTATTCCCACAATACTCCTGTACGAGATTTCCATTCTTGCTGCCCGGCGCATTGAAAAGAAACGGGCTGACAGGGAAAATTCCGACGAATCGGATAGTACAGACGTAACTTCCTCCTGATTCAGGTCACAAACCTGCAATTCCACATTTAACAGCCACCTGATTATGGTGTAATCATGTTTGACATCAAATGGATAAAAGAAAACCCTAAAGTATTTGATGAGGGTATGAAATCCCGGGCAAATCCTGTCACGGCAGCAGAATTGTTGAAGCTTGATGATGATCGGCGTGATCAGATCGCGAAACTTCAGGAAGCGCAGACGCGGCGCAATGCTGCTTCCAAGGAAATCGGTGCCGCCATGGGTGCCGGCGACAATGCATTGGCGGAAAAACTTAAAGCCGAAGTTTCCGAAATCAAAACGTTCATTCAGAACGGTGAGGAAGACGGGCGCCGTTTAACCGGAATTTTGAACGATGCATTGTCTGCGATTCCAAATATTCCGCTCGCAGACGTGCCGGAAGGTGAGGATGAGGCAGGAAATGTTCTCTACCGCATGCATGGCGAAGCACCGAATGTCGGCAATAATCCAAAAGAACACTTCGACATCGGTGAAAACCTTGGCGGTATGGATTTTGAAGGTGCAGCAGTGCTTTCCGGGAGCCGTTTTGTTGTATTGAAGAAAGGCATGGCGCGGCTTGAGCGGGCATTGGGCCAGTTCATGCTCGACATGCACACTGAAGAACATGGATATACAGAAGTTGCTCCACCGCTGCTGGTCAGGGACGACGCAGTGTTCGGCACGGGGCAGTTGCCCAAGTTTGAAGAGGACCTGTTCAGGACGACTGATGGCAGATGGCTCATTCCCACCGCAGAGGTGCCGCTTACCAATCTTGTGCGGGAACAAATTCTGGATGGCGGTGAATTGCCTCTGCGCTTCACGGCACTGACACCTTGCTTCCGTTCCGAAGCGGGATCAGCGGGGCGGGATACACGTGGCATGTTGCGTCAGCACCAGTTCTCGAAAGTGGAACTTGTTTCAATTACAAAACCGGAAGATTCCGGGGCTGAACTGGAGCGAATGCTGGAAAGCGCCGAAGCTGTTTTGAAGAAACTCGGGCTTCATTTCCGAACCATGACATTGTGTGCCGGTGACATGGGTTTTTCTGCACGCAAAACCTACGATATTGAAGCGTGGTTGCCGGGGCAGGCGGCTTACCGCGAGATTTCAAGTTGTTCTGTATGTGGAGACTTCCAGGCCAGACGCATGAATGCCCGCTACCGGCTTGATGATGGAAAGTCCATTGGGCATGTCCATACCCTGAACGGTTCCGGCGTGGCGACCGGGCGTGCACTGATTGCGGTTCTGGAAAATTATCAAAACCCGGACGGCAGTGTCACAATTCCTGAATGTTTGCAGCCCTACATGGGTGGACAAACACGAATCGAAAAGGCGGATTGACCCTTGAAAATATTGCTAACCAATGATGACGGGGTTAATGCCCCGGGGCTGACCTCGCTGGAAAAAATCGCGCGGCAATTTACCGATGATGTTTGGACTGTCGCCCCGGAAACGGATCAATCCGGTCTTGCCCATTCACTGACATTGAGTCATCCGCTGAGGCTGCGCAAGCTCGAGGAAAAGAAGTTTGCATTGAGTGGCACCCCAACCGACTGTGTGATTATGGGTGTTCGCGAGCTCATGGATAGTCCGCCTGATCTCGTGCTTTCCGGTGTCAACTCCGGCCAGAATATCGCTGACGATGTGACCTATTCAGGAACAGTTGCAGGTGCCATTGAAGGCACGCTGCTGGGGATAAAGTCCATCGCGCTTTCGCAAGCCTACAATTTTGAAGATGGTGTACGGCACGTGAAATGGGAGACCTGTGAGGCGCTTGCGCCGGGCATTGTTGAAAAACTCTATGCAACGGAGTTTCCATCAAAAACGCTTCTAAACGTAAACTTCCCGAACTGTCTGCCTGAGGACATTGAAGGTACGGAAGTCACCAATCAGGGGGCGTTCACGCATGGGCTTTTCATGGAAAAACGTTATGACGGCAGGGGGTTTCCATATTTCTGGTTGAAGTTCGGCCGAGATGTTCCAAACCAACGTGGCGGCTCTGACATAATAGCATTGCGTCAGAACCGGATTTCCATAACGCCTCTCAAGCTTGATTTAACAGATGCCATGTTTAAGGAAGAGTTGGAAAAAATCTTCTGATTCCTGATATTGCGCCAGCTTCGTCAGGAAGGTGGGTAACGCAGACATGGGTGACAAAAATCGCGAAGCTTTGGCCAAGTTTCTTTTGAGGTTGCGCTCAAGGGGCATAACCGATCACCGCATCTTGTCTG
>JBCCYR010000368.1:0-3325 GCA_039189355.1 Pseudomonadota bacterium | reverse complement strand
GCCTTGCCGCCAGGAGCACCCGCAAATTGTTGAGATGGGCGACATGGAAAACGTACAGGTTGTCGGCATCAACCACCGGGATCAGCGCAGAAACGCTTTGTCATTCCTGGCAGAACTCGGCAATCCGTATGATGTGGTCGGTGTTGACCCGGTGGTTGATGCCGACAACCTGTACGTTTTCCATGTCGCCCATCGCAACAATTTGCGGGTGCTCCTGGCGGCAAGGCACACACCAGGAAGCAAACACATTCACCACGCTGATTTTGTCCTTGAATGTGTCAGCTCCCATGCCTGGAATTTGAGACCCCTCAGCCTGCAGCCCGCGGAGTTCCGGAACAATGAGATTGGGGGCCGGTTCATTTAACAAGGCGGAAGGCAGTGCGCTCGTGTCCCGTCCTTCTATTGAAAGCAGGGAATAGAATACACCAGCCAGCCCCAAAAAAATGAACAGGGGCAGGATTGCCAGCCATGGCCGGGATTTCTTTACCGGGGCTTTTACCGTCATTCTATTTTTGCTTTTTGCGCTTTTCTTCAAGCACCCTGATCTCGGCCTTTTTAGCCCTGTAATTTCGCATGATCACCAAAGTGGTCACGCCAAGTGCAACGAATGTGATGGCGTAAGAAGAGAGAATAAAGGCGGCATGCTCACCAAACATCAGGCAGTTCCTTTGCTTCTTGCAGATTTCATTTTCATGGAGCGGATACGGCGCGACAGAATCTCGTTGCGCATTGACATCAGGTGCAGTGTGAAAAACAGGCCTATATATGCAGCAGCCATAATCAGGAGAGGAATATAAAATTCCGATGGCATGGCTGGTGTGTCGAAGCGGGAAATACTGGCCGGTTGATGCAAGGTATTCCACCAGTCGACGGAAAACTTGATAATCGGCAGTATGACAATTCCGGTTAGCGTCATGACTGCCAATGGCTGGGCTGCTTCGGATGGTTCGTCAAAGGCTTTTGAAAGCGCGATCAGCCCCAAATAAATGATCAGTAAGATAAGGACGGATGTCATACGCGCATCCCATTCCCACCATGTTCCCCACATCGGTTTGCCCCAGAGTGATCCGGTTGCGAGGGCAAGGAAGGTGAAAACTGCACCCAAGGGAGCAGCTGTACGCAAAGAAACATCCGCCAGCGGGTGCCGCCAGACGATTGATCCGATCGCGGAAACACTCATGACTGAATAAGTCATCATGGCAAGCCATGCTGCGGGCACGTGAATGAACATGATCTTTACCGTATGACCCTGCTGGTAGTCTTCCGGCGCTATCATGGATATGTAAAGCCCGGCCGCGAACAGGAAAACCGTCAGGACAGCCAGAATTGGCACCGCACGATCTGCGAACCCCATGAAACGGGTAGGGTTGGCAAGGCCCCATAGATTGCTCGCGCTGGTTTCCATTGTGGTTTCTGTACTCATGCCGGAGATATAAGTTTCATCTATCTTTAAATTCAGTCGGCAGAATGCCGCAACATTACACTGGCAGCAAGAGGCCCTAACACGGAAGTGAAAAGTGTTATGGCGCAGAGGATCAAAAAAGGCGGCAGGAAGGGGGCGGGGTCTTCCAACGCGCCGACAATCGCACCGATTCCAAAAACCAGTACGGGGATTACCAGTGGCAGGATGAGGATGGAAATCAACATTCCCCCGCGTGGCAACTTCACGGCAACTGCGGCCCCGACTGTACCGATGAATGAGATAGCAGGTGTTCCGGCGAGCAGTGTGATCATGGTCGCGGCAATCCCGAAGGGTGACAAGTTGAGCATGATGCCAAAGAGCGGTGTTGCCAGAACCAGCGGCAATCCGGTTGTTATCCAGTGTGCGAAGGCTTTCACGAACATCGTCAGCATCAGCGGGTGGGACTGCATCACCATCAAATCGAGTGATCCGTCTTCGCGTTCCTGTGCAAACAGGCGTTCAAGCCCAAGCAAGCTTGCCAACAGGGCTCCGATCCACAGAATGGCCGGAGCAAGATGGGATAACAGCCTTGTGTCCGGGCCGACTGCAAAAGGGAAAACGGTGATCACCGCCAGAAAGAAAAGTACGCCAGTCAACGCG
The DNA here is from genome assembly GCA_039189355.1 of Pseudomonadota bacterium. GTDB lineage: Bacteria > Pseudomonadota > Alphaproteobacteria > Rhizobiales > Rhizobiaceae > JAALLB01. The sequence goes on along the minus strand of JBCCYR010000368.1, from coordinate 1,263 downwards.
CCGCTGCCTGCGCGCATGGCAAGGTGCATTTCCCGGATGATAAGAGCTGTCATCCGGTTACAGCTCCAATCTCGAGAGTTTTGGTATTTTCCAGTCCCAGATCGAGATGGGTGGCCGCGATTAGAATGCCACCATCTTCACAAAAGGCTTTGGCAAGGCCTGCAAACAGATGCACAGATTGAGCGTCGAGGCCTGAAGTTGGTTCATCGAGTATCCAGACCGGGCGATCGGAAACCAGCAGGCGTGCAATCGCAATGCGCCGCTTTTGCCCGGCAGAGAGATAATTGAAGGGAAGATCAACCGTATGGGCGAGATCGACTTCTTCAAGCGCCTCATCGATGGAAAACAGATTCTCGCCCATGAATTTCTGCCAGAAATCGAGATTTTCACGCACCGTCAGGGCAGGTTTCATGCCATTCTGGTGACCAAGATAATGGCAATATTCACGAACCGGATTTTCGAATTCCTTGCCTGTTGCATCAAACAGTCTGACCGAACCCTGCGCCAGCGGCAGCAAACCGGCAATACCTCTCAAGGTTGTCGATTTGCCTGATCCGTTTTCTCCGGTAACGACAAGTGTCTCACCAGCTGTCAGTTCAAACGAAATCCTTGAAACAATTTCCTGGCCGCTACGGAAAAGTGCAATATCTTCAATAATAAGTTTCATGGGCTGAGTGTTTAGCCGTTAAAATGTCATCAGCAAAGTGTAAACCAGTGATTATCACATTCGACCATTGTACCCTTCACACTTGGGTTGTTTGGCCCTATAACGGCGCAAAATCCGTGCAAAAATCTCCCTAATGCACGTATCATGCAACCTCTAACACATGATGGAACCCTCTTATGCTGAATTCCCTCGACAGCTTCAAATGCAGAACCACAATGACGGTAAACGGCAAGGAATTTGTCTATTATTCCCTTGCTGAAGCAGAGAAAAACGGCCTTGAAGGCATTTCCCGCCTGCCGTTTTCACTCAAGGTCTTGCTGGAAAACCTGCTGCGCTTCGAGGACGGACGGTCTGTAACTGCTGATGACATCAAAGCAGTCGCCCATTGGCTTGAGACAAAAGGGTCAGCTGGGACAGAAATTGCTTACCGCCCTGCCCGCGTTTTGATGCAGGATTTTACCGGTGTTCCTGCTGTGGTTGACCTTGCCGCCATGCGTGATGCAACGGCTAATCTTGGTGGTGATACAAATGCGATTAACCCGCAGGTTCCTGTTGATCTGGTGATTGACCACTCCGTGATGGTGGATTTCTTTGCG
>JBCCYR010000367.1:0-3341 GCA_039189355.1 Pseudomonadota bacterium | reverse complement strand
GGTTCGAATCCTCTCGCTCCGACCATTAATTCAGGGAAAATCCGACATACTAAAATTTAAGCAGGATTATTTAATCCTTGCTGCCAGCGCTAGCGCTATCTGCATAGAAAATGATCAATCCTGATCCGTTGTCGATGAGGCGCGATGGGCAAAAGCAAAAAGTTTTAGGTCATGGAAAAATTGCACCGAAGCCAGCTGATTGCTGAAATCAAGGAGAATTTCCCAGAATTGGCGGACCCGCTCAACAAGGAAATGGGGTTATTGTGCTTTGAGCTGAATGTTTTTTCCCGCTTTACGATGCAAATGATTGGTAAAGATAGTCGTGACTCCGTCGCCAAGTGCTACGCTATTGCCTTGAAATATTATCTGGGCGGTAACGCGAAAATGCGCGATGCAATCGACACTTGTTATGTCGAGGATTTGGAGTTTCGAGCTCACAAGAAGAACGGTCAAACCTGGGCTTGGGAGATGTTGCCGGAGCAGTTAAAAGCGTTGTACTGCGATTTTCATGGGCCTGTTTAAGCTGGCTTTGGTTTTGGCATTTTCTGGTGTTTCTGCTCCAGCAGGATGCAGCCCCAGATTACACCAAGCAACAGGTAGAAATGACGCCAGTGGTCGATGTCGATCACATAACCGATAACCAGATGCCCGATGAACACAATGTAGGCGATCTGGAAATACATCTGCCACGGACGGTTCTGGAACAGCAATTTGAAGCCAACGAATGTCGGCCACAACACAATCACCATCCAGGAGAAAAATCCGAGCCACCCGTAAGAGAGCAGGGCACGCAGGTAAACATTGTGCTCGTCTTCCCCGTACAAAAACCCGAATTCCAGATTGCCAATGCCAAACGGTTTGCTCAGTGCCAGTTCAAATCCGATGAAGTGACGGGCAAAACGGCCAAGCCGCGCACCGTCATAGCTCTGAACAACCTGTGCCCGTTCAGAGAACAGGTCCGCAATCGCGTTAACCTGTAATGCAGCAAGCAGTGCCAGGATAACCGCTGCCAGCCCGGCAACACCCATCAGGATATATTTCGCCCGAACTTGCGCCGAGCGTTCATTGACAAGCAGCAAGAAATAGAAAAGGCCGACACACAATATGGTCAATCCCCATGCAGCGCGGGAAAACGCCAGAAACTCGCCAAGCAGAATGACGAACAGGAATGCTGCCCGGATAGGCAACATGGTGACCGAGCGGTTCATGATGCCGTACATCAGATAGAGAATTGCAGGGACCAGGAAGGGGGCGAAGACGTTGGGGTCTCCGAAGGCTCCCTTTGCTCGGCTATAGAGCGTGAAACCGTCAAAGCCCGGAAGCCCGAAATAGCCGAGAATGCCAAGGGTTGAGGTTGCTGCTGCTGCGATCACATATACCCGGAAGATCAGTCGCAAACGGCCCATCTGTTGAGCGATGACGATGGCAAAGAACACGCTGGTCAGCCCCAGAAACAGGGTTACAGCGTTGTATATCACGCCACGATAATAATCCTCGATCATGAAAGACGAGATAAGTCCGCCAATGGAGAATGTGGTCACAGGTATCAGCAAGGGCAGGATTGCACCGGGTAAACGTAAGCCGAAGAGAAAGAATATGAACAGCAGTCCGGCCAGCATCAATTCATAGGGCGCCGGTTCAAACAACACAAAACCGCCGGAGAAAACCGCCAGACCAATCAGCATGTTTGACAGTCTGTCTGTATTCAGTGCGACCGGTCGGCTTTGATATCCCGGAGAAAGGGTTGCTGTTGTGACCATGGCATTCCGCTAGTAAGCGTTTTCCGTGTTCAGCAGTTTCAGCGGTGTCATTGCCAGAATGTAGAGGTCGAAGAGCAGGGACCAGTTCTCGATGTAATAGAGGTCGTGCTCAACACGGCCCTGAAGCTTTTCTTCGTTGTCAATTTCACCGCGCCAGCCATTGATCTGGGCCCAGCCGGTAACACCCGGTTTTACGCGGTGACGCGCAATATAACTGTCGACAACCTCTGCCCAGAGTTTGTTGTCAGTCTGTGCGTTTGCAACGTGAGGACGTGGGCCAACCAGGGAGAGTGTTCCTGTAACAACATTGAACAGTTGAGGCAGTTCGTCGATGGAAGTCTTGCGGATAAAGCGTCCGACACGGGTAACGCGACTGTCGTTCTTTGTGACAACATTGATGCCGTTGCGGTCACCTTGATCTGTATAAAGCGACCGGAACTTGAAGATTTCAATCTCTTCATTGTTAAAGCCTTCACGCTTCTGTCTGAAGATGATCGGTCCCTTGCTGTCCAGTTTCACTGCGATTGCCGTGAGCAGCATGATGGGGCTGAGTGCGACAATGGCTGCTGAGGCAATACAGACGTCGAACATCCGCTTGGTAACAGAATCCCAGTCAGCAATCGGACGCTCATACACATCGAGCATCGGAACCGAACCCTCATAGCTATACGAACGCGGGCGGAAGAACATCTTGTTTGCGTGCGCTGACAAACGAATGTCAACCGGCAGGACCCAAAGACGTTTCAGCAGTTGCAGAACACGCTTTTCCGCACTGACAGGGATAGCGACGATCAGCATTGTAATCCGTGCCTTGCGGGCAAATTCCACGAGCTCGGCGACATTGCCGAGTTTGGGGTATCCGGCAACGATTTCCGGTGAACGGTCGTCTGTGCGGTCATCAAAGATACCGCAAATGCGGATGTCAGAAGTGGCACTTGCCTCTATCGAGTAGATGAGCTCTGCCGCAGATTGTCCGCCACCGACAATAACGGCCCGGCGTTCCAGCCTTCCTTCTTCCATCATGCGGTTCACGACATGACCGACGATGAACCGTGAAAGCATAAGGAATATGGCACTGGCGCTGAACCATCGGGCAAGACCGTTGATCGGAATATTGTCTATGCCGTTGATCACAAAGACAAACAGCAACATGACAATCAGGGCCATGGTGAGCGCAGTAATTGCCTTTGAGAAAGGATACGCAAAACCTCGCAGTGAGGTTATGAGATAGCCGTCAATACCCTGCAGAAACGCAACGATGAAAAGGGCGCCTGATACAGCCCCAGCTGCCTGCATGCTGAGCAGGCTTGCTTCCGGCATTTGTTGCAGGACGAGGACTGTTATGCCAAGTGCGGCAAGCGCGAGGAAATCAAACAGTCTGACAAATCCGCTGACAATGAATGGGGAGACAGACTTGGTAGAGAACTGCTCGGCAACTTGCTCGGCCAGTTCGTTCAGTTCCACAGCACGGGCAGAGGAAATCTTTTCCTTGGCAATCGCCTTTTTGATTGCCTCCCGGGAAAACCCGTTCCCTATGTTTTTGTATGCTGTTGTCATCCGATAATAATCCCCGAATTATCT
>JBCCYR010000366.1:0-3342 GCA_039189355.1 Pseudomonadota bacterium | reverse complement strand
GCTCTTCCCCGCCTTCACCCGTGTTCGATTTGCCGCCTATCTGGTTCATAGCAACAGCCAGTGTTGTATGGGCCTCGCGTGAGATCGAGCCGAAAGACATGGCGCCAGTGGAGAAGCGCTTAACAATTTCTGCTGCCGGTTCGACTTCGGAGATGTCGACGGGTTTTCGACCGATTTCTTCTGCAGATTTCAGCTTGAAGAGGCCACGAATGGTTGAAAATTCTTCTGATGCCTGGTTTGCATCTTCTGCAAATTCTTCATAGTCACCGGCCGAGTTTCCGCGCACTGCATGTTGCAGTTTGGCAATGTTGTCCGGGGTCCAGGCATGAGACTCACCGCGCATCCGGTAAGCATATTCACCACCGATATCGAGTGCGTGGGACAAAACAAGATCATTGCTGAATGCCTTTTTGTGACGTTCAAGCGTTTCAATCGCGATTTCATCAAGACCCACACCTTCAATCATGGTTGCGGTGCCGAAGAAGAATTCATCGACCAGTTCGGAGGAAAGCCCGACTGCGTCAAAAATCTGGGCGCCGCAATACGATTGATACGTTGAGATACCCATTTTTGACATGACTTTGAGCATGCCCTTGTTGATTGCCTTGATGTAGCGCTGGACGATTTCCGTGGTGTCGACTTCTTCCGGTAGCTCGCCTTTTGCATGCATGTCGGCAAGTGTTTCAAACGCCAGATAAGGGTTGATTGCTTCCGCACCGTAGCCGGCAAGGACGCAGAAATGATGGATTTCCCTTGGTTCACCACTTTCAAGAACCAGGCCTACGGAGGTGCGCAAACCCTTGCGGATCAGGTGACGGTGGACGGCAGCGGTTGCAAGAAGAGCCGGAATTGCAACACGCTGGGCACTGATTTGTCTGTCAGACAGCACGATAATATTGTAGCCATTGTTAACCGACTTTTCTGCCCTGTCGCAGAGTGAATCAAGCGCTGCAGCCATGGCTTCAGGTCCGCGCTCGACATTATAGGTAATGTCCAGTGTCTGTGTGTTGAACTGGTTGTCACCAATGTCACCGATTTCCCGCACCTTTTCGAGATCATTGTTTGCCAGAATCGGTTGGCGGACTTCGAGGCGTTTCTTTTCAGACAGGCCTTCGATGTCAAACAGGTTCGGTCTTGGTCCGATGAGTGAGACCAAGCTCATGACGGATTCTTCACGGATCGGATCAATCGGAGGATTGGTTACCTGCGCAAATAGCTGCTTGAAATAGGTGTAAAGCAGCTTCGGTTTGCTCGAGAGGGCAGAAATCGGGGTATCCGTTCCCATGGAACCAACAGCTTCCTGACCAGTTGTTGCCATCGGCGCCATTAGTAGTTTCAGATCTTCCTGCGTGTATCCAAAGGCCTGTTGCCGGTCGAGAAGGGTTGCACGGCCTTGCGGGCTGTGCCGTGTAGGTATCGGCATTTCTTCAAGCATGATCTGCGAGCGATCCAGCCACTTTTGGTATGGATATTGGTTTGCCAGTTCCCGTTTGATTTCCTCGTCAGAAATGATCTCGCCACGTTCAAGATCGATCAACAACATTCTGCCGGGCTGAAGACGCCACTTTTCAGCAATGTCCTTTTGCTCAACAGGCAATACTCCTGATTCTGAAGACATGATGATGCGGTCGTCTTTTGTTACGATGTAGCGGGCAGGGCGCAATCCATTGCGGTCGAGCGTTGCTCCAATCTGGCGACCATCGGTAAAGGCGACTGCTGCCGGACCGTCCCAAGGCTCCATTAACGCGGCATGATATTCGTAGAATGCACGGCGCTCTTCATCCATTAACGGATTGCCGGACCAGGCTTCAGGGATCAGCATCATGACCGCATGTGCCAGTGAGTAGCCGCCCATGGTCAAGAACTCGAGCGCATTGTCAAAACAGGCAGTGTCGGACTGGCCTTCGTAAGAAATTGGCCAAAGTTTCGTGATGTTTTCGCCGAAAAGCGGAGATGAAACGGATGCCTGGCGTGCTGCCATCCAGTTCACATTGCCGCGCAATGTGTTGATCTCCCCGTTGTGTGCCACCATCCGGTAAGGATGTGACAGTTTCCAGGATGGAAATGTGTTGGTCGAAAACCGCTGGTGAACCAGTGCCAAAGCAGACTTGAATTCCGGATTGGTGAGGTCCTTGTAGTAAGGACCCAACTGGTCTGCAAGGAACATTCCCTTGTAGACAATGGTCCGGGAAGAAAAGGACACGATATAATATCCGTTGTCGCGGCCTTCGGTGTATTTGAAGATCATGTTGGAGATGACCTTGCGAACCGTGTATAGCTTGCGCTCGAAGGCATCACCGCTCTCCATATCTGAAGGGCAGGCGACAAAATACTGTCTGTGGAGCGGTTCTGTTTTGGCAATTTCCGGGTCTGTCGACAGTGCTGAATTGTCTACTTCCAGGGTGCGCTGGCCGATCAGTTCAAGGCCTTCTTTTTCAAGACCCTTGAAGAACATGGTTTCGATTTCCAAAACCAGTTGCGGATCTTGCGGCAGGAATACCTGAGCCACACCATATTGCCCTTTGGCGGGTAATTGAAAACCTGCACCGGCGCATTCGGATTTGAACAAATCATGGGGTATCTGGACCAGCATGCCTGCACCGTCGCCCATTTTCGGATCGGCACCCACTGCGCCGCGATGTTCAAGGTTCTGCAGGATCTGCAAGCCATCCTGAATAATGGAATGGGATGCGACGCCTTTAAGGTTGGCGATGAAGCCAACACCGCAAGCATCTTTCTCATTGCGGGGGTCGTATAGGCCCTGCTTGCCCGGGAATCCGGGCTGTGAGAGTCTGTTCGTTGAAACGACTGTTTTGCTTGTCAATTTCGCGTTCGTCATTTTCCCCTCCAACTGGAACCTTGCCGCAGCAACGATATCCAGAGGCATTTGCATTGTCATACATTATTGGATTTGTGACAGTTTTAGCGCCTGCAGCGCTGCTTTCAAGGAATTCCGGCCAACTGCGTCTATACGCCCGGAACCTGATCGCAAATCCCATAAAAGGACAGCAATGTTGACCTTTTATGGTCAAAACATGCCAAAAACACGCCTTAAGAGCAAGAAAAAACGACACTGCTACACTTTTCCTTGCGAAGTGTATGATTTTTCTAGTACATTAGTAGCATAAGAACCGGATGGGGCGCAGGTTTTTTCGTCTCGCTATTTTATTCGGTTCGGGGACCAGTCTGGTGGGCCATTCAACAGACGCAGTTTTCAACGCCCCTGAGGGCTGTGTCATGCTTGAAATCCATAGCCGCTGATTTGATTGGCATCCGAAGGGCCCGATCCCGTTTGCCGGGATCGGGTCTTTTATTTTTTGATGGCGTTTTGCATCACTTCCG
>JBCCYR010000365.1:0-3343 GCA_039189355.1 Pseudomonadota bacterium | reverse complement strand
TGCCGATCGACGACCCCACGGACCCAGGAGATGCGGCGGACCTGAGCACTCCGTAGGGTATAGAATACGGACATTGTGATGTTCCGCATTTCCCTAGATTTGACTCACTTTTCCGTAAAAATCAACGATTTGGTAACCATTGACCACCCGGTTTTGATGTTATGGTTACAATTAATGATTAATTGAGCGCACTCGGTGCGCCTCAAGGTGCAAGCAACCTGCCGGAAAACGAATCAGGCAGCCTCTGCCACAACCTGGTTTCTGCCGTTGCGTTTGGCATTGTAAAGCGCCACGTCAGCCCGCTTCAGAAGTTTTTCCGGGCTGTCATCGGGCTGCTCAATACAGGCAACCCCAATACTCACCGTTACAGGCACCTGATGTGATCCGTTCGCCGCAATCACCGGATGGGAACAGACTTCAAGCCGGATGCGTTCCGCGACAACCTTTGCCAGATCGATATTGGTATCCGGCATGACGATGACAAACTCCTCGCCACCGTATCTGCATGCAACATCAATATTGCGGATGCTTTTCCTGATCCGCAATGAGCATTCCCTGATCACGGCATCCCCAACATCATGTCCGTAGGTGTCGTTGACCGACTTGAAATGATCAATATCACACATGATGGCAGAAAGCGGTTTCGAAGAGGCAGTGGCTTTTTCGAAAAGGCCTGAGAAATGATTTTCAAAATATCTGCGATTGTGCAAATCCGTCAGCGGATCCTTCACAGCCATTTCGATGGTTTGCTGCACAGATTCTCTCAAACAGTCATTGTAGCGCTTGCGCTTCATCTGCGTTGCTATACGGGCCTTCAGCTCGAGGGCGTCTACAGGCCGGCGGATGTAATCATTCACGCCGAGCTCGACTGCGCGACTGACCATGTTTTCCTGATCAGCGTCCGCTATTACAAGAATCGGAAGGGTTCTCGTACGCTCCAGCGAACGCAGATGGGAGCACAGTCTCAAACTGTCGACATCCTGAAGATTGAGGGACAGGACAGCAATGTCATGATTGCCTTCGGCAATTCTGATCAAGGCGTCATTTCCATTGGTAATGACATCAACATCATGTTTTTCAGAAAGTATCCTGACAACCTTTTCGTAGGAACTGGCCCGATCATCAACAATCACGACTTTTCCGCGCGCAGCATTTAGATTCAGTTCGTCCATGTCGCGGAAGCTGCTGATAACCAGCTCGTCTCCTGAAGCCGCACGCATCCGCAGATCATCGGTCAGCATTTTCAGGCGCACCAGACTTTTGACCCGTGTCACCAGAGCCAGGTCATTGACCGGTTTTGTAAGGAAATCATCAGCCCCTGCTTCCAGTCCCCTCACCCGGTCTTCCGGACTATCGAGAGCGGTCACCATGACAACCGGAATATGCATGGTTGCAGGGTTTTCCTTGATGCGGCGGCAAACCTCAAAACCGTCCATTTCCGGCATCAGGACATCGAGCAGGACAATATCGCATTGCCCATCCTCGCAGATTGAAAGCGCGGATTGACCGTTTGAGGCAGTCAAAACATGAAAATACTCCGCCATAAGGCGCGCTTCGAGAAGCTTCACATTTGTCGGAACATCATCAACAACCAGAATGCGTGCCGTCACAGGCTGTCTCCATCACCGATGTAATACTGAATGGTTTTGACAAAGCTTGCGACTGAGATCGGCTTGGAGATGTAGGCTTCACATCCCCCCTGGCGGATGCGTTCCTCATCCCCCTTCATGGCGAAAGCGGTCACGGCGATGACCGGAATATGCGAAATGCTGTCATCTTCCTTGATCCACTTGGTCACCTCAAGGCCTGAAACTTCCGGCAACTGAATGTCCATCAAGATCAAGTCGGGTTTTTCCGCCCGTGCAATATCCAGCGCCTCCATACCATTCTTGGTCTGGAGAATTCTGTAACCCTTGGCTTCCAACAGATCGTTGAACAGCTTCATATTCAGTTCATTGTCTTCGACAATGAGTATGGTTTTGGCCATAATCATGTATTCCGTGTGTTACGGTCCCCCAACCCGGCAGCGTTACCGCCCAAGTTGACTACGAACCGTAACCAAATATGGTTGACGAAACGCAAACACAAAACAAGTTTCAACGAAAAGCATGAAACAGGACATATCCGCCACCGGAACTGCAGAACTTGCCGCTTTTGCAGCAAGATTGCAGCCAAGCGCCATTCCAGAGAACGTTTTTCAACGCATTACCGATCTTTTTGTCGATTGGGCAGGTTCTGCCCTGTCCGGGAAAGGCAACCGTGCAATTAGTATTCTGGAAGAATTCACAGAGGCAATGGGCCCCGGCGAAGGCAAGTCCGAAATTCTTGTCAACAGGAGACGCACCTCGCCCCTGTTTGCTGCCATGGTAAATGCCGCCTCAAGTCACATTTCAGAGCAGGATGATGTGCATAACGGGTCCGTTTTTCACCCCGCCACAATTGTATTTCCTGCAGCACTGGCGATTGCCCAGGAAAAAGGCGTATCCGGAAAAGCGTTCCTGACCGCTTGCATTGCCGGATATGAAACCGGAATACGGGTTGGAGAGTTTCTCGGCCGTTCCCATTACAAGATTTTTCATACGACGGGAACAGCCGGCACATTTGCGGCAGCGGCTGCGGTCGGCAACCTGTTAAAACTGGACAAGGGGCAAATGCTGGATGCCTTTGGCTCTGCGGGCACGCAATCTGCCGGACTTTGGGAGTTTCTAAGAGATGCAGCGGACTCCAAACAGCTGCATACGGCCAAGGCATCAGCTGAAGGATTGATGGCAGCCTGGATCGCGTCAAGGGGATTCACCGGCGCAAGGCGAATTCTGGAAGGTTCACAAGGGCTGGCAGCCGGAACTTCAACAGACGCTGACATTGGCAAACTTACCGATGGCTTGGGGCAGCGCTGGTGTGTTCTTGAGACTTCTTTCAAATATCATGCTTCCTGCCGCCATACGCACCCGGCAGCTGATGCACTGCTCAAGGCCATGCAGGAAAATGACCTGAAGACGGAGGATATAGATTCAGTGACATGCCACGTACATCAGGCTGCAATCGATGTTCTGGGGCCTGTCACCAACCCACAAACGGTACATCAAGCAAAATTCTCCATGGCAGCAACCCTTGGACTTATAGCCACTCACGGCAAGGCAGGGCTTGGCGAATTCGAACAGGTATTGTCTGATACAACAGCCCTTTCCTTCCTGAACCGGATAACAATGGAGCTGGATGATGAGATAAATTCCATTTATCCGGAAAAATGGATTGGGAAAGTTACGCTAAGAACAAAATCAGGAAAAACGGTATCTGCGCGGGTTGATGATCCGAAAGGTGATCCCGGCAACATGCTCTCACG
>JBCCYR010000364.1:0-3377 GCA_039189355.1 Pseudomonadota bacterium | reverse complement strand
CCGCTACAGGCCGGGCCCCCCCCGCCGGCGGCCGGGACCCCCACCCCCCCACCCGCGAATCCGCCCCCCCCCCCCCCCCCCCCCACCCCACCGCCGGGCGGGGCACTGACCCAGACAACGGCAAAACCCCGTCCCCACGGGCAGCGAACCACGGCGTGGGAGAGGGGGCAGTGGCGCAAATTGTTGAGGAGCGAAAGCAAAACGGAGCATACAAATCCATTGAGGACTTTTTCTCAAGGATTGATATCCGGCAGGTCAACAAGCGTACGCTTGAGAACCTGATTTGTGCAGGCGCGCTTGACTGTTTCGAATTCCCGCGTGAGCGGATGATTGCCGGGCTGGAACGTCTGGTTGCCCATGCAAGCCGCAGTGCTGAAAACCGCGAAACCGGACAGAATGACATGTTTGGCAGCGTGGCTGGTGAAGAGGAAAAGATTGATCTGCCGCTCTGTGAAGCCTGGGACACCGCGGAAAAACTCAACCGGGAAATGCAGGCGGTAGGATTTTATCTCAGTGCACATCCCCTGGATGAATACAGACCAATTCTTGAGCGCATGCGGGTGCAGCTCTACGCGGATTTTGAAATCTCTGTTCACAAAGGTGCAACAGCAGGCAGGCTTGCCGGGACAATCGTTGCGAGGCAGGAGCGCAAGACACGTCAGGGCAAGGCAATGGGCATTGTCATGATTTCCGATCCGACAGGCCAGTACGAGGCCGTGATTTTTGAGGAAGGCCTGAACCAGTTCAGGGAACAGCTTGCAGTTGGGCAGTCGGTCATCATTCAGGCTGGTGCAGACTTGCGCGATGAAGGTGTTTCCATCCGGATTAACAGCGTTGAACCTCTTGAGAAAGCCGCTTCCCGGGAAGAACGCGACATGACGATCTTTCTGCGTGACGAAAGTCCTGTGAAGCTCCTGTCCCCGTTGCTTGACCGAAAAGGAAATGGACGAATTTCATTTGTAATCTTGCAGGAAAACGGTGCGCGGGAGGTTGAAGTTCAGCTAAAGGAAAAGTTTGTGGTTTCGGCAAAAATCCAGAGTGCCATCAAGGCAGTGCCCGGAGTTGTCGATGTTGCAATCGCATAATTGGCAGAAACCAACCAGACCACACAAATGTTATTTCTAAGTGTGGTTCGCGACTTGCTAAACCGCAGGCGATTTAATTCAGGATTTTTCCCAGATGAGTACTCTTTTTTCTCCTTTTTCCTTGCGTAATGTGACCTTCAAGAACCGCATAGCGGTTTCACCCATGAGCCAGTACCGTGCCGTCAACGGCTATGCCAACAACTGGCATATGGTTCATCTTGGCCGTTTTGCATTGGGGGGTGCCGGACTTGTTTACGCAGAAGCAACTGCCGTGGAGAAAGATGGTCGCCGCACGCATGGCGATCTCGGCCTGTGGGAGGATGGGCAGATTGCCGGGCTCAAAGAAATTACTGCATTCATTGAAGCCGAAGGATCCGTTCCCGGTGTGCAGCTGGGCCATGCCGGCCGCAAGGCCTCAGAGCGCCGCCCATGGCACAATGAGACACCCGTGGATGATGAAGACATAAAAGAGCGTGGGGAAGCGCCGTGGACATCAATTGCCCCATCAGCCATTCCTTATGCAGATGGCTGGCCAGAGCCGGCAGAAATGACTGAAGCCGACATAGGCCGTGTGATTGCGTCTTTCGGCGAAGCTGCAAGGCGGTCACGGGAAGCGGGTTTCAAGATCATTGAAGTCTATGCCGCTCACGGGTTTCTGGTTCATCAGTTCCTGTCACCAATTGCCAACCAAAGAACAGACAGTTGGGGTGGGAGTGCTGAAAACCGAATGCGTTTTGCGGTCGAGGTTGCCAAATCAATCCGGAAGAACTGGCCTGATGAATTGCCGCTGGCATTTCGTTTGTCCGCAACGGACTGGCTGGAGGGTGGTGTGGAAGTTGAAGATGCCATCGATACTGCACGCGCGCTGAAAGAGGCAGGTGTGGACATGATTGATTGTTCAACCGGAGGGATAGGCGGAAAGGAACGTCCGCACCGCATGGTGATTGAGCAGGGGTTCCAGACCCCGTTCGCCTCAAAAATCCGGGAAGCAGCAGATATCGCCACAATGGGCGTGGGGTTTATCTGGGATGCTGACTATTGCGAAAAGTTGATAGCTGAGGGTCAGGTCGACATGATTGCACTGGCTCGCGAGCTGCTTGATGACCCGAATTGGCCGCTGCATGCAGCACAAGAACTGGGCATCAACGAAAACCATGAACTGGCACCGGTTGAAGCGGGATGGTGGCTTATGAAGCGGGGCAGGCTGGTTAAGAAGCTCGGACTGAGATAGGGCTTTACATCTTCTTTTTTTCAGCTATAAGCACGCGCATTCCACACGCAGGATTGCGCTTTTTGCTCCCAGCCCCTAATTGGCACTGGCAAATTTAGCGTTCCGGTGACGCCATATGGTGTTCATTCCCTGCGGAGGTTGAACCGGTAAAGGAGAAACTACCATGGCGCTGCCAGATTACAGCATGCGTCAGCTCTTGGAAGCTGGCGCGCATTTCGGACACCAGACACATCGCTGGAACCCAAAGATGGACCGTTACATTTACGGTTCCCGCAACAATATCCACATCATTGATCTTTCCCAGACCGTTCCACTGTTGGATCAGGCTCTGAAAATCGTTTCTGACACTGTGGCCGGCGGTGGACGCGTGCTGTTTGTTGGTACCAAGCGTCAGGCTTCCGAGATTATTGCCGATGCGGCAAAACGTTCTGCGCAGTATTATGTGAACTCGCGATGGCTCGGTGGCATGCTCACCAACTGGCAGACAATTTCAAATTCAATCAAGCGTTTGCGTGAATTGGAAGAGTTGCTGGGTGGTGGCGAATCTGAACGTATCACCAAAAAGGAACGTTTGATGCTTACTCGTGAAAGCGACAAGCTTGAACGCGCTCTTGGCGGTATCAAGGACATGGGCGGTACGCCGGACATTCTTTTCATTGTCGATACCAACAAGGAATCAATTGCGCTCCAGGAAGCCAAAAAGTTGAACATTCCGGTTGTTGCAGTTCTTGACTCTAATAGTGATCCCGACAATGTGGATTATCCGGTGCCGGGCAATGATGACGCTTCCCGTGCAATTTCGTTGTATTGCGATCTTATTGCCAAGGCTGCTCTTGATGGCATTGCACGCCAGCAAGGTTCTGCAGGTATCGACATCGGCGCTTCGGAAGAGGCACCTATTGAGGAAGTCTTGATTGCTGAAACAGAAACGCCTGCTGAAGAACCTGCGGTTGAGGTAGAAGAAGTTGCCGAAGCTGAAGCACCTGCTGAGAAACCAGCGGTTGAGGCAGAAGAAGTTGCGGCAGATGATGATGCACCTGCTGCCTTATTCACAGCACCTG
>JBCCYR010000363.1:0-3392 GCA_039189355.1 Pseudomonadota bacterium | reverse complement strand
TGCGAATCCGACGACCCCTACTGCTGCCCAAAATCGAAAATTTTCACGTTCCATACAAAATTTATCCCAAATATATATTTGGACGCACTTTGTTTAAATAACATTAAATAAAAATTAATAAAATAAAACACTAAGGAAATTTAGCAGAAGTATCCAAAATCGTACTTTCAGAAGATCGACAGAATCTATAACATTTGGCCAATGTGTATGCTTCCAGGCATACAACCTACTAAAATGTGTCAAAATGGCTGCTAAACCTCCAACAAAACATATGTAAGCCCTCACCCCGCCTCTTTCATCATCGCATACCCGCAACGCCCCTTCTGGTTTGCATCGTTAAGCTTGCCTAAAATATCCAGGATCATTTCGCAGTTGAGGTCGCTGAAACGCCTGTGTCGTGCAGGATCATAACGCACCTCTCGTCACGCAATCCGCCTGCGCCCTCCTCCAACAGTCTGAAGTACCACCGCCCCCAGTACAATGGCACCACCCATGAGCACACTGGCCGTTGCGGTTTCGCCGAGAAACCACCAGACCCACAATGGGCCCAGCACGCTTTCGAGCAAAACCAGCACGCTTACTTCTGACGACGGCAGATAACCCGCCGCCCACGTGACGAATGCAATGCCGAGGCCAATGGTGAAGGCACCCATGAAGACGCTCAAACCCAAATCCCATGTCGTGATTGCAAAACCTGAACCAAGCGCGATCACCAGCCCGGCATTCATCAGTGTCGCAAATACACCGCCAAGAAACGTACCGTCCAGTGGATCATCGCGACCCAAATACCGGATTGTCACCAGCATGCCTGCAAAACAAAAGGCAGAGAACAGCGCAAACAGGTTGCCGAGTGTACCGCCGGATTCGAAACCATCCGCAACCATTATCGCCACACCTGCAACAGCCAGAAAGAGGGCAAGATAGGTAATCTGTGACGGCCTTTCACCCATGACCAGCCATGCGAGCACTGCTGCAAAAATCGGAGACGAAGATAAAAGAAAAAGTGCGCTAGCGATTGAAGTATTGAGCAACGCGTAAACGTAAAAGCTGAATGCAAAGCCCATCAAGAGGCCCATGAAAACAGACCAGCGGTCAATTGTGCCAAGGAACGATACGGGCCCGGACTTTCTTCTCAGACAGGCAACCAGCAGGACAATCGCGGCAAGAGCAACCGAGCGGTAAACCAGAATCTGGAAAGCATCCGCACTTTCAATCAGCCGCAGGACAAGCCCAACAAAACTCATCAGCGTGGCACCAAACAGCACCAGCGAAATTGCAACAGGCCTTGTCACTCAGAATTTGCCTCAGGGGAGGACTTGCAGTTCACGCTCCAAGCCGGGTTTTGACCATTGGCCCGACCACGCCCATATCAAGCTGGCCCCGGTAGCGTTCCTTTAGGATGCCCATTACCTTGCCCATGTCGCGCAGGGATTCAGCACCTGTTTCTGAAATTGCATCATCGACAGCAGCTTCTGCCTCTTCAGGCGACAGCTGTTTTGGAAGAAATTCACGGATAATCTCCATCTCCGCCAGTTCCTGGGCTTCCAGTTCATCGCGGCCGGCTTCCTTGTAGAGACGGGAAGACTCTTCGCGCTGTTTCACCATCTTGGTCAGAATGTCGAGTATTTCCTCTTCATCTGCCTTGTCCTTGCCCTTGCCGCGCAACGCAATATCACGGTCATTGATGGCAGCATTGATCAGCCGCAACGTTGAAACTCGCCGCGTTTGCTTCTCTTTCATTGCTTCCTTCAAACCCTCGGAGATTCGGTTGCGCATCTTCAACTCCTTTGAACCCGGCAGAACCTACTCCTAATCTCCTTCACAAGCAATGGTGGAAAAAATCCATAAACTATTGATTTTAAATGATATTATAAATTTTTACTTTTGTTGACGCAGCGAGACGTATCAACTATTTTGCAAATTCAGCCATGAAAATTATCTCTCTCCCAGCCTGCAAACAATAACGGGCACACGATCGGACGCGCTGAATGACCACAAATACCTCCCCCTGGACAATTGAAAAACCAACCGCCGTTATTGTTCTTGCAGACGGCACTGTCATCGAAGGAAAAGGCTGCGGTGCCACCGGAGTTGCAGAAGCCGAAATCTGTTTCAACACGGCAATTACCGGATATCAGGAAATTCTCACCGATCCTTCCTATGCCGGACAGATCATCACGTTCACGTTCCCGCATATCGGCAATGTCGGCACAAATAGCGACGATCTGGAAACACTTGATCCGGAAGAAATCAAGGTGGCTGTCGGCGCTGTCTTCAAGGCCGATATCACCAACCCGTCAAATTACCGTTCGGCGCAACATCTTGATGAGTGGTTGAAGTCCCGCAACATCATCGCAATGAGCGGCGTGGATACCCGTGCACTCACCAATCTCATCCGTGAAAAGGGATTGGCCAACGGTGTCATTGCCCACTCACCGGACGGTAAGTTTGATTTTGAGGATTTGAAGGCAAAAGCTGCGAGCTGGTCCGGTCTTGAAGGACTGGATCTCGCAAAAGATGTCGGCCACGGCCAGCAAAAACCCTGGCAGGAAAAGCCCTGGGTGTGGGATGAAGGCTACGCCAACAGTACGGAAGAAAAATACCACATCGTGGCAATCGACTTTGGCGTGAAGCGCAATATATTGCGCCTGCTTGCGGGCCTTGGTTGCAAGGTGACCGTGATGCCGGCAACCGCGACTGCAGAAGAAGTCCTTGGTCAAAAACCGGATGGCATATTCCTTTCCAACGGCCCGGGCGATCCGGCCGCAACCGGTGAATACTCGGTTGAGATGATCAAGGGTGTCCTTGAAACCGACATTCCGGTTTTCGGTATCTGTCTTGGTCACCAGATGCTGGCGCTGGCACTTGGCGCCAAAACGATGAAAATGCACCAGGGACATCATGGCGCGAACCATCCGGTAAAGGATCACACCACCAACAAGGTGGAAATCGTTTCCATGAACCACGGCTTTGCGGTGGATTCGTCTTCTCTTCCCTCAGAGGTCAAGGAAACCCACGTTTCCCTGTTCGACGGTTCCAATTGCGGCCTGATGGTTAAAGGTCGTCCGGTCTTTTCAGTACAGCATCACCCGGAAGCCTCCCCCGGCCCGCAGGACAGTCATTATCTTTTCCGCCGCTTCATTAACCTGATCAAGGAACAAAAAGGCGAAGAGCTTGTCAGCGAACGCTGATTTCTACCAAAACATTCACTCCGGATGAGACTGAAAAGCTGGTTGCCTTGACAGTTTCAATACAGGCGTATAGATATTTATATACACCTGTATTGAAACTGATCGGTAACAACAGTGGCACGTCCCAAAACCTACAATCGAAAAGAGGCAGTTGAAAGCGCCTGTTACGCCTTTTGGCAACACGGTTACAGTGCGCTTGGT
>JBCCYR010000362.1:0-3426 GCA_039189355.1 Pseudomonadota bacterium | reverse complement strand
GTGCGGGGTGAAATCCGTACCGGCAAGGACATGATTCTGGCTTCCCATGCAGTTGCAACCTTCATGGTTGGTACAACAACCAAGCCGCTGGGGAACAAGACATGACTGCCTTGTTCGAAACAGGATTATCCGGGTGGCTGCGCGCAACCCCAACTGGTCAGGATGCAGTCTATAAAACGACATTCGCCGAGCATCATCTCGGCAATACCTGGATCAGGTCTCTGCACGGCGGGGTGACCGGCTCGATGATTGAACTAAGTGCTGAAGCTGAAACCCGCAACGCGACATCGCAGGATGCAGATTTGATGATTGTTTCCAGTTCGATCGATTATCTGCGGATCACGAAAGACGCGGACCTGTTTGCCCGCGCCACGATCCGGCGGTTAAGCCGCAGGCTATCTGTTGTCGATGTCACCTGCTGGCAGGACAGTGAAGACATTCCGATTGCCCGTGGCGTCGTGACAATCAAGATTGAACCTTCCTAGGCAACCTTACCCGGCAATCCCCGCTTCCCAGCCAAGCATTGCACGTTTGCGCGTCAGACCCCAATGGTAACCGGTCAATGCGCCTGATTTTCCGAGCGCACGATGGCATGGAACCACAAAGGAAATCGGGTTTCGGCCAACTGCGGCACCAACTGCCCGCACGGCTTTCGGATTTTCAATTGCTTCAGCAATATCCGAATAGGTTTTGGCCTGGCCCAATGGAATGCCAAGAAGTGTATCCCAAACCCGTATCTGAAAATCCGTTCCAATTAGCGTCACCCTCAAAGGCGTATCGGGCTTCCAGTTCTCAGGCTTGAAAATTCTTGCAGCCAGAGCTTTTGTACCGGGAGTATCGTCAATGTAAGTCGCATTCGGCCAACGGCTCTTCATATCTTCAAGTGCCAGTTTTTCTTCACCCGCATCACAGAAAGCAAGACCCGCCAGCGACTGTTCTGCACCTTCGCCGATCGCAAGTATCAAAGCCTGACCGAAAGGACAGACATGGAATCCGTACTGCATTTTCAGGCCTTCGCCTTTTGCTTTCCAGATGCCCGGCGGCATGGCTTCATGCGTTACAAACAGGTCGTGCAAACGTGAAGGGGATGAAAGCCCAAGTTCAAAAGAGGCATCGAGCAACGGGAGGCCCTCGTCCCGCAATAGCCGCTTTGCATGGTCAAGTGTAACTGCCTGACTGAACGCCTTGGGCGAAATACCGGCCCATCGGGTAAAGAGCTTCTGGGTAGCCGTTTCACCAAGGCCGATATGGTCAGCAAGTTCAGACAAGTTCGGTTGGTCCTGCCATCTCAGAGACAGAAATTCGACGGCTTCACGGACAAGGGCATAATCACCGTCGCGCTTGTCCGGTTCGAGAAGGTGCCCGCCATAACGTTGGGCTTTGGGACTGTGGAGTTCGTGTTTCATGAGGGCAAAGTAATTCGGAAAGCGGGGCGCTGCCACCCGAAACTTGCGCCCGATAGAATTAGTTCCTGGCCCGGACCAGTGCATTGCCGAAGGCAGCGGCAAAACTTTCCCGGTCATCAGGGTTGAGAAACGCACCAATCGGCAAGCTGCGATCCTTGCTGGTAATCCGCATGCCGGTAATGCCAATTTCCTTGTGACGGTCCACTTCAAACCGTGTCCAGAATGGATTGAATACATGTTCAACCATGCGTCCGGCGGGATCAAACTTCTGTATCTTCAATTCATCCCTGCCGACAGAGATGCGTTCTTTGGCACGCGCAGCACGATAGTTGATTTTGAAAGCGAGCCAGATAACCAGAACATCAAGCCCCATAAAGAGGAAAACCGGCCATGCACCGATCACGAGGAACATGATGCCTGACATGAAACAGGTGACGGACACAAACCCCATGAGAACGAAAAACCCCGTCCGCCCAAGTGAGCGGTAGGGCGTAAGCTCGGCTACAAAATCCGGCTTTGGATTATCGGTTTCACAAGCTGTGGTTTCGTCATTCATGCCTTATACTCTAGCGGGATTTGACAAAACCAACAGAAATAAATGGTCGCATGAAAAAACGCCTTCCCCGCACAAAATATAACAGGCAAGAACTGCATGAAATTTTCTCACGCCTCCGTCAGTTAAGGCCTGAGCCCAAAGGAGAACTTGAGCACGTCAATCCTTATACACTTGTGGTTGCGGTAGCCTTATCTGCCCAAGCCACGGATGCGGGCGTGAACCGCGCCACACGCGAACTGTTCAAGGTAGCCGACACGCCTGAGAAAATGCTGGCATTGGGCGAAGAAAAAGTCCGCGATTACATCAAAACCATCGGACTTTATCGTAACAAGGCAAAAAACGTTATCGCCCTCAGCCAAAAGCTGATTGATGACTTCGACAGCGTTGTCCCGCAAACCCGCGAAGAACTGGTCACCTTGCCGGGCGTGGGCAGAAAGACCGCCAATGTCGTACTTTCAATGGCATTCGGCCAGGCAACCATGGCGGTCGATACACATATTCTAAGGATAGGCATGCGGACAGGTCTTGCACCTGCGAAAACACCGGATGATGTGGAAGCCATTTTGATGAAAATCATACCGGAGGAATTTCTGTATCACGCGCATCACTGGCTCATACTGCACGGACGCTACACCTGTGTTGCCCGCAAACCCAAATGTGAAGAATGCATCATCGCCGATATTTGCAAGTCGAAAGAAAAAACCTGCGATGTACCCGCCCCGATTGTGCCGATTACCGAGCAGATAATTCCGGTTGCCGGGAACTGACTGCCTTGTACAGGTGAACCATCATGATCGCCGCAAAGACAGGAGTGAGAAAGTTCAACAGCGGCACGCTCATGAATGCCGCAATTATCAACCCGCACAGGAAAACTTCGAGACCGAACTTTCTGCATAGCTGATTTACGTCTTTTTCGGAGTGAAACCGCTGGGCTGCAAACTGGAAATACTCCCTGCCGAGCAGATAGCCATTTACGATAAAAAAGATAATCACGCCAAAACCTGCAAGCCATACCAGTAAGAGGGCAATCAGGTTTGCAAACAGGACAAGAATTCCAAACTTCACTGCAGTGAGTATCGATGGAGCGAGCGGCATGGCTTTTCCGGGCGGGTCTTGTGCATAGTGATGTTGTTCCACGTGCTCCGCGATTTCATCCAGAAAGATACCGGCAAAAAGAGCGGTAACCGGCCCCAGTAAAAACCCTCCCGCGATTACAACGCCAGCTCCAAGCACCCATAGAACAATGGATGTGAGCCATACCCAGCCATCGATGAAAGGGAGAAGGTAAGCGGAGACGAGGCTTTGAAGTCCAAGCCAGACACCAAAAAACAACAAAGGAAGCGCTGAGATCAAATATTTGGATCTTGCGAGATGGCGAGCAGAATTGTTGCGTGAGACGTCCAGGATGCAAATCGAAGCAAACACCCCAACACCAACCAGACACAGGACAAATATTGACGGATC
>JBCCYR010000361.1:0-3433 GCA_039189355.1 Pseudomonadota bacterium | reverse complement strand
CTCAGACCTTCGTGCCGAACATGAAGAAAAAAGGCTGGGGCCGGATCATCAACATTGCATCGCTGCAATCAGAGCGCGCTTTTACAAACGGCATTGCCTATGGCGCATCGAAGGGTGGCGTGACACAACTCACAAGGGCCATGGCGGAAGCCTGGTCCAAAGACGGCATTACCGCCAATGCAATCCAGCCCGGATTTTTTCCCACGGAACTAACCGCGCCTGTTTTCGGTGACAACGAACTTTCAAATCATCATGCATCCATGACCTGTATTGGCCGTAATGGGGAACTTGCAGACCTTGCGGGCCCGGCAATTTTCCTTGCCTCCGAAGCATCCGGTTACGTGACGGGCCAGGTTCTGCCCGTGGACGGAGGGTACACGGCGAAATGAAGGCACTTGTTTATACCGGAACCATGCAAACCGAATTTCGTGAAGAGCCGCACCCTGTCACATCCGATGGCGAAATCATTGTTAAACTTTCCCATTGCGGCATCTGTGGTTCTGATATGCATGCCTGGCACGGCCATGACGAACGGCGTATCCCTCCCCTGATTTTGGGTCATGAAGCCGTTGGCATTGCGCAAAGCGGCAAGTTCAAAGACCAGCGTGTTGCGATAAATCCTTTAATGACCAATGGAACATCTGAGTTTTGCTTGTCAGGCAATGAGCATTTATGCCCATCAAGAGAGCTGATTGGCATGCGCGTACCCGGCGCCTTTGCAGAAGCCGTTGCGATCAAAGAAGAAAACCTCTTCGCCCTGCCCGATCATCTCTCTTTTGATGAAGCAGCACTGGCCGAACCGCTCGCGGTATGCGTGCATGCAGCAAGGCTTGGGCTTGCAAGAACCGGTCCGGACAATACTTCTGCCATTGCTCTGGGTGGCGGAGCGATCGGATTGCTGACAGCGCTGGTCCTGAATCATTATGGAATCAAATCCGTCCAAATCGCTGAAACCAATGAACTGCGACGGAAAATGCTGAGCGAAGTTACACCTGCAAAACCCTATAACCCAATCGATGATACGCCTTCAGAACAGGTTGACCTGGTACTGGATTGTGTAGGTTCCGGCATTACCCGCAAATCGGCCTCAAATCTTGTAAAACCGGGTGGCACGATCATTCACGTCGGCTTGCAGGACAATGAACCGGGCCTCGACACGCGTCGCATCACGCTTCAGGAAATCGCCTTCATCGGCACATATTGCTACACCAATGCTGATTTTCAGGAGGCACTCGACCTGCTTGCGGACGGCAGTATCTCGCGTCAGGGTTGGTCAGAAATTCGCCCGCTCTCAGAAGGTGGAAGCGGTTTTGAAGACATTCATAATGGCCGTGCCGTTCCGAAAATAATTCTGGAGATTTGACTTATACCCGTAAAAATCGTGTTCTTTGACCATGTAAAAAAACAACTTTCAGGGAACAAAGTGATGAACATTCAGGTCAACGACCAATTCAGTCTCAGAGCAAGGCAGGAAGGCGGTGGAACACCAAGACTGAACAGCTGGGGCGCGGACTCTGATTACGGAACATTGCGCGATGTATTGCTGGGGCCTATTGAGAATTACAAATGGCTCCAGACAAGCTCTGTATCCAAAAAAACACTAAGGCGGAACATCCCGTTTGACCACAAGGTAGCCGTTACCCAGCACGCAGAAATGGTCGACGCATACAAATCCGCCGGCGTAAACGTTCACACACTGGAAGCCGACCCGGAGCTGCCTTATCAGGTTTACGCGCGAGACAGTTCGGTGATGACACCTTTTGGTGCGGTAATCACCAACATGGCCAACTGGTGGCGGCGCGGCGAAAACTTTCGCGCCATTGAAACATACCAGAAACTCGGAATACCGATTTACGATTATGTAACAGCGGGAACTTTCGAGGGCGGCGATTTCAATGTGATTGAGCCGGGGTGTGTTCTTGTAGGCTGGGAGGGAGATGAAGGCCGCTCGCAAGAACAATCAGCACTGCAACTCAAATCATGGTTTGAGGCGGAAGGCTGGGAGGTAAAACTCTCTGATATTGATCCCTTTTACGTCCATATTGATTTGATGGTTGTAATGCTTGCTCCAAAACTCGCCGCAGTTTGCCTGGATTGCACGGACCCGGAGGTTGTTGACTGGCTGAAATCAAAGAACATCGAGATTATTTCCGTTCCTTTTCAGGACACAATCGCACTTGGGTGTAATGTAGTTGCACTGGGTGAAGACCGGGTACTGCTTCCTGAAAAGAGTTACACGCTCAAAGAGAAACTCAAAGCGCATGGATTCACCGTCTATGATCCGGACCTTTCAATGATTACACAAGGCGGTGGCGGTGTTCATTGCATGAGCCAGTCTCTAAGACGCGATCCGGGTTAAATTATTCAGCAGTCCTGCCAAACCCTTGATGGCAACACCACCCACCAGCAGTTGCGCTTGGAGGGGAAGCGGATTATGCCTGCGGCCAGACAACCCTCCGGAAACACGCAATGACCCAAACAGACACAACAGGCCTCACCCAATTGGGTGCAAATACCGAACTCCCGCAACGCCCGGAAGACGCTGTTCTTGAGCGCGTTCCAAATTCACAGGGTGAAACGAACTATCTGGTGCGCTTCACCGCCCCTGAATTTACTTCGCTTTGTCCGATGACCGGACAGCCGGATTTTGCCCATCTCGTGATTGACTGTGTGCCGGATGAATGGCTTGTCGAATCCAAGTCCCTCAAACTTTACCTTGGATCCTTCCGAAATCATGGCGCTTTCCATGAGGATTGTACCGTTGGTATTGGCAAGCGTCTTGTGGAGTTTCTCAAGCCCCGTTGGCTTAGAATCGGCGGATACTGGTACCCCAGAGGCGGCATTCCAATCGATGTTTTCTGGCAGACAGGCGAACCACCGAAAGACTTGTGGCTGCCGGATCAGGGCGTTGCTACATACAGGGGAAGAGGATAATTTCCCTGTGTAAAAACGAACTCTGGACAATTCATCCGAGTCTGGATAAAAGCGCGGTTAGATTAAAGTTCCACTAGAAAATGTGGTTGGTTAAGCTTGTTTCCTGGTTGAATCTGAACCACAAAAATTCCAGATAAATCGCGGAAACCAAAACATAAAGAGGCAAAAGCGTGTCAACTTTCGACAAAGTCGCAGACATTATTTCTGAAACCAGTGAAATCCCGCGTGAAGAGATCACACCGGAAAGCCACACAATTGATGATCTGGGCATCGACAGCCTGGATTTTCTGGATATCGTTTTTGCCATCGACAAAGAGTTCGGCATCAAAATTCCACTGGAAAGCTGGACACAGGAAGTAAACGACGGCAAGGCTTCCACAGAAGAATACTTCGTAATGAAGAATCTCTGCGGCAAGATCGACGAGCTGGTTGCGGCTAAAGGCTAGCAGCCCCACATCTTGGCAATGATTTTTAGCCCCCGGTAACGGGGGCTAAAAAT
>JBCCYR010000360.1:0-3448 GCA_039189355.1 Pseudomonadota bacterium | reverse complement strand
CTTTATATTAGCATTTACAAATGCAAATTTGCGTGTTATGGATAGTCAATGTCGCAAAAGGAGTATGCGAAAATGGCATCTGTAAGTTTCGAATATTTTCCACCCCGCAATGAGAAAGCCAAATGTGTATTGGAAGAGACCGTTGGTGTGCTGTCAGCGTTTCAACCGGATTTCCAAAGCGTTACTTATGGAGCGGGTGGTTCAAATCGTAACGGAACACTTGATACCCTGAGATTTGTTGCGGGGTTGTCAGACTCCAAAGCGGCAAGTCATCTGACGTATACGGGTTCGACGGCGCGGGAGGTTGCGGAATTTGCCAATAGCCTTTGGGAGAAGGGTATTCGGCATATTGTGGCGCTTCGCGGAGACAAGAGAGATGATGGCAAAGCGGAAGTGTTTTCTTCCACAGCGCAATTTGTGAGTACGCTTAAACGCCACCATCCGTTTGAGATAGCGGTATCCTGTTATCCGGAAACTCATCCGCTTGCCGGTTCTCGCGAGGCTGATCTCGCCGTTCTCAAGGAAAAACAGGACGCGGGTGCTTCTGTTGCAATCAGCCAGTTCTTTTTTGACAACTCAATATTCTACGAATTTGTTGAAGAGGCGAGACGGTCGGGAATAACAATCCCAATTGTTCCCGGTATCCTGCCGATTTACAATTTTGAAAAGACAACAGAAATGGCTGCGCAATGTGGCGCGAAAATACCGGACTTTGTTACAGAAGCCTTTGAAAACGGAAGAACCGCCGGATCAAGCGAACTGGAGATAGCTGCAGAGCTGTTGAAAGCGCAAGTCCATGATCTTGCAGTTGCAGGGTTTGAATCCATCCACATTTACACATTGAACCGCCTGCCTCTGGCCGAAGCGGCAGCGCGTTCGTTTCTGGATGCACACAATGCGAAAGAGGCGAAATACGAGAAACAGGTTGCCTGAGGCGGCAAAAAGAGCGCGGTGAGCAAAACTGACCCTGTCCCCCCACATGCTCCCGCGCTCTTTTATTTGTCATTCAACTTGTATCTTTTTGCCCTAGGGATAACTGACCACTTCAAACTCGATATTGTCGTGATCAAAAAAGTAAAACCGCCTTCCAGGTTCATAGTCTGCATGTGACTTCGGCGTGAAGCCTTCCTCAATCACTCTTTGCTCTGTTGCATCCAGATCATCGACCAGAACACCAATGTGATTGAGGCCGCCAACCGTATCGTAATTTACTTCACTGGCCTGGTTTTTGTTGTGGCCTGAATAAACCGCAACGTAAGAACTTTCCGAACCGATGTGGTAGGTAATGCCTTCGCCATTCATGGCTGTTCCATGCCAGCGGATTTTCCAGTCAAAGAGCTTGCATAGCATTTCCGCAGTTTTTTGAGGGTCACTTACAGTAATGTTAACATGTTCAACTATTGCCTGGGTCATTTGTCCTTTCCTTTCGATGACAGGTTTGAGGAATGTCTGCTTTGGGCGATCTTTTGCAATTCTTTTGTGCCGAGCCGATCGTCCGGCAACTTGGATGCCCATATAACAGCGCCACGGGTGATGCCGATATCCAGGAGTTCACGGTCGGTACTTTGCAGTAGTTTCCTTAATGCTGACCGGTCTTCCTGCTTCGACTTCTTTCTGGCAATCCACGCTTCCACTTTTTTTGAATGGTTGATGGTAAGCCGTTTCAGCTTGCTTGAAAAGTTCTCCACGCCCATTACTAGATTGGGTGAAATCCGGAAATGATTGGCCATGATAATATGTCATCCTTTGCTGGTTTGACGTTGGATGACACTTAAAATAAAATCTAAACCTAACTTTAGGTCAAGGTTTAATATGGAAAAGTTTCATGGCTGTGTCCGTTAACATATCGATCGGTCAACTGGCTGAAAGGACAGGACTTTCTGTCTCCGCAATCCGTTACTATGAAACACAGGGACTTGTGCGTTCCGAGCGTAGTGCAGGGGGGCAGAGACGTTTTTTACGCTCAGACATCAGGAGGTTGTCTTTCGTTCAGATAGCGCAGCAGGTCGGGTTTACCATTGATCAGATACGCGAGCAGCTTGATGCACTGCCGGACGGCCGGACTCCTACCAAAAGGGACTGGAGTGTCATGAGCAGGCGATTCCGTTCTGCACTTGATGAAAAAATAAATGCAATGACACAGATGCGGGAGCGTCTTGACGGCTGTATCGGATGTGGTTGCCTCTCACTTGCGAAATGCAAGTTGTATAACCCGGATGACCGGGCTTACCTCAAAGGGGCAGGGCCCAGATATTTGCTGGGTGATCAGCCCGTTGAGCCCGAAAACCGGGATTAGGTCCAGCTGCCGCGCTCTTTCAGCCATTCAGCAGATTTCTTCACGCCACCAAACGGGAATACGTGGATTTGCCGGACCGCTGAATTTTCTGTCGCCAGTGCGTGGGATTCAATCGGATTGACGATTTCATCCGGGTCGAAACCCGATGCGAGAGCCAGGACTGCGCCCATGCGTTTTTTAAGAAAAGAGATTGAGTTGCCGACACCGCACATGGCAGCAAATTTCACAAGAGTGGTAAGTTTTGCGGGGCCTGCGACACCCAGGTGAACGGGAAGATCAATTCCGTTGCCGGAAAGCCCGTCTGCCCATTTTGTAAAGTTTTCCGCATCAAACCCAAACTGGGTAACAATGCGCACTTCGATGTCGCTACGGTTGTGAAAGTCCTGCTTGAACTTCAACGCGTCGATTGCAACGGAATCCGAGAAATCCGGGGAGCCTTCCGGATGACCCGCCACTCCCATGTGCTTGATGCCGTATTTGTCGAAGAAACCTGTCTCCAGCACTTTCATGGTGGAATCGAATTCGCCGGCTTCCTTTTCAAGTCCGCCACCGATAACCAATACGTCTGTTACGCCAGCATCCTGAGTCATCATCTTGATGCGGTCCTCAAGTGCTTCTTTTGTGGTCAGCCTGCGGGAAGCAAAATGGGGAACAGGTGTATATCCGAGATCTTTGACGCGTTTTGCACCGGCAGTGAGTGTTTCAGCGGTGTCTGTGCCCACATCCGTAATGTAGACCCGGGTTCCCGTTGGAAAAAGGCCCGGAATATCTTCGTTCTCGACAGCCTGTTTGGGTGAAATCTCGATAGATGCAGCAATCCTGGTCATCAGTTTTCCTCTTTCCCGCCGGCCTTCACCAACGCTACAAGCCGTTCCTTGTCATAGTCGGCTTCCAGAGCTTCTGCTGCCTTTTCAGCTTCCGCTTCGATATCATCGCTCACCTCAACCGGGTCGGCGCGTCTCCACTCGGCGAGATAATCGTCCGTTTCAGCTGCTCCTGTCCGCATGGCACACATGTCAATCGCTTCGGTGAAACGCAATGAAAGTTCGCGTTTTGCTACATTGCGACGTCCTGCTTTAACAATGACTTGAGCCGGGATGTCCCGCCAGTAAACGACCTGAAGTTGGGCCATGTTGATAATCTCCTGTACAG
>JBCCYR010000359.1:0-3450 GCA_039189355.1 Pseudomonadota bacterium | reverse complement strand
TGCATTACGCTCCTGACAATTCCCTGGAACTGCCATCGACCAGTCATTTCTCGATTGTCGATGCAGCTGGCAATGTGGTTTCAATGACAACAACCATCGAAAACGGTTTTGGGTCCCGGCTGATGGTGGGCGGTTTCCTGCTCAACAATGAGTTGACTGACTTTTCCTTTGTTCCGGAAGTGGATGGCAAACTGGTTGCGAACCGGATCGAACCCGGCAAACGTCCCCGCTCCTCCATGGCACCAACAATCATCATGAAAGAAGGGAAACCCGTTCTGGCAATCGGCTCACCGGGTGGTAGCAGCATTATTCCCTATGTCGCCAAAACCATTATCGCATGGATCGACTGGGATATGGATATCCAGCAGGCAATCGAACTGCCGCATCTGGTCAACAAGTTCGGACGCTATGATCTGGAAAAGGGAACCGCAGCGGAGAAATTTGCCAAGCCACTGGAAATGCTGGGATTTGTAACAGAAACCCGGGACTTGAATTCAGGCCTGCATGGCATTGAAATCACGCCGGAAGGCCTGGAAGGCGGAGCTGACCCCCGCCGCGAAGGTTTGGCTGTCGGAAAATAGTTAGCCGCGAACGATACGCTTCATGTTTTCAACAAGGCGTTGTTGCTCTGCGGTAAGCATTTCAATTTCTGCCAGATAACGGCGCTCTTCGGCGCCAATGCGCTTGGCAATAACTGCCATTAGGTCATCTGTGCTGCTCGCCAGAGACTCCATACGCGCTATCATGCGCGCCTTCGTGCATAACGCTTCTGACGGTGGATACTGAATTTCACTTGCTGGGCGGATCATGATTATTCCTACTCAAGACGTTGGAAGCATATGGTGGCGCATTATGCGCCGACTGAAAATCAGAATGACCCTGCATGGTTAAGAATCCCTTACCCTGCACCTTCATTCGCACTTTGCAGCCAAACCATGCCGTGTTAGTCCGTGTCTCAAGTAAGGGATTGATCCATTGACAGAAAAAATCGCATTTGTCGCAAGCCACGCCGATGACGCAATTGCTGCCAGGGAAAAACTGGAGGCGATCTATGGCTCCAGTGAACCACAGGAAGCGGATATCATTGTTGCTCTGGGCGGCGACGGATTCATGCTGCAAACCCAGCATGAATTCATGAATTCTGGAAAGCCCGTTTATGGCATGAACAAGGGTACTGTAGGCTTCCTGATGAATGAGTACAGGACCGACAACCTGCGTCAGCGCATCAGCAGTGCATTGCGCAGCAAAATACGCCCTTTGCGCATGTCCGTGCTGGACATCGAAGGCAACAAACATCAAGCAATGGCGATCAATGAGGTTTCACTGTTCCGGCAATCATATCAAGCCGCAAACCTGTCTGTCCGAACAGATGGAAAACTGCGCCTTGAGTCCCTGATTTGTGATGGATTGATGGTTGCAACGCCTGCCGGATCAACTGCGTATAATCTGTCTGCACATGGTCCGATTTTGCCATTGCAGGCTCCCCTGCTCGCCATGACACCTGTCAGCCCTTTCCGTCCAAGACGCTGGAGAGGTGCCCTGATACCCAATACGATTGAAGTTGTAATCGCAATAAACGAACCCGAAAAAAGGCCGGTGAATGCTGTTGCGGACCACACTGAGATAAAGTCAGTCGTGGAAGTCTGCGTTGAACTGGACACAGATAACACCGGACTTATTTTGTTCGATCCCGAGCATTCCTGGGATGACAGAATATTGGCTGAACAATTCCAGTATTGAACTGTTTGACCCTGCTCAGGCTGCCTTGACTGCAGGAACATGCAGCATCCCGTCTGAGAAGATTTTCATATCTTCATCGGGAATGATTTCGAAGTCCACAAAATCAGCGGTATCGTTGGCAGCAATTGAAGATTCCGCCACAATTTCAGCTATTTCCACATCCGAGATTTCCTGAGTCTGGCTTTCGACTGCTTTTAACGCTTCAGTTTCCTGCTCTGAGAGCCTTTGAACCGTCTCAATCTTGCGTTCCGTGATCTCCTGAGCTTTTGCCCTGGAGCTTTCGCGTGCGGTTTCAGCTGACAGTTTTCTCAGAAGAACCAGAAGCTCATCTACAAGGCTATCGGATTTGCCAGCATAAGCTTCGAGCACTTCACGGGTAACAATGAAAGGCAATCTGGCCTGATTGAGTTTTGACCCTGAAGTAAGCAATCTGCGCCAGGTAGCAAGCGCGGTCTGAAATACGATGAAAGCTGACTTGGGCAGTCCGGCACGATCATAAACAGCCTTAAAGGCAGATTCACGGTTGTTGGTCAGAATTGCCTCAACACGGCTGAAACGAACGCCGCTCAACTCTGAAAACGCGCTTGCGACCAGTGTAATGTTGCCCATGCAAATCGCACGCACCAGAAATGAAACGGTCAGGCGGTTCTGCTGCATCAGATTACGCACAACCGTTGTAACATCCTCGTCTTTGGTCTTTGCCGCAAAGATTATCGACGCCTTGTCAAAAGCCTCTCCGATCGCTGTATTGATCCGGTCTTCCGGCAACCAGGCCTTTTTCTTGACCAGACCACCCAGAGCCTCCCCGAGCTTACCGAGCAGCACATGACGGGTCTCGACAGCGATGTCATCCCTGTCTGTCAAAATCAGGCGAATATCGGTTTCTGTTCCATGTCTTTGTGCAATAAAATGCAGATCGTTTTGGTTGAACCGTGCTGCAGAGTTCATTAGCAGGCCGAGTGTTGCGTCCCGGCAACCGTAGTGGCAAATCGCTGAAACAACGTCTTCCGACAGCCATGGTCGGCAGGAAATGGCAATCTGGTTTTCTTCCGATCCACGGCGGACAAGGTTGATCAGTTCCGCATCGTGGAAAACTGGGGATTGGGACAGCACGATAACAGAGATGTCCGGATTATCATTTGCAAGTGTTGTGATTACGTGACGGGGAGCAGAGGCAAAAGCACCAAAAGCTTCGGCAATCGCGAGACGAACTGCTGGCGCATTGTCCTCAAGCAAAACAGTGAGCGCGGCTTCTATTTCGTCCCGCTCTTCGGGCTCGATGCCTTTTTTTGTACACGCTCGCGCAAGCGCAGCTGCAGCATCAATACGTTTTCCCACCGGTGCAGTCTGCACCCACTCCATAAAATACTCGATTACCATCAGAACTCCCGCCGAAAAGGATTTTCAGCCTTGACTGCAGGATTTATAGAACCAAAAAATTAACGATCGGTTCACCATGATCGAAAAGGTTTTGGTAATTTCTGGAATTTCGGTGATTTACCCGTTCCAGCCCGGCCGTACCATCTCATGCAATCCGTGTGATAAACCAAAGTCCAGATATCCAAGCCGGGTTACCGGATCAGCCGCACGCCGGCCGACGCTGTTGGGTCAAGCAGAAAACCACTGCTTGATTCTCTCACATGGCTCGGCTCTCCGGGCTGGAGAGGCAACGGTTCGCCAAAGGCCGCCACTGTTAACGGCCCGGCGAAC
>JBCCYR010000358.1:0-3458 GCA_039189355.1 Pseudomonadota bacterium | reverse complement strand
CCCACACTCGCGTTGTTTGTCATAATCTTCGCTGGAGCCAAACCAGGCTTCAAATTCGTGTTCCTGGTCACATGTAAGAGAATATTTGATCACGCGACTGCCTCTGCTTTTCCGGGCACGTGTTCAAGCACATATTCCCGGGTATTGGCAAGGTTGGGAATCTTGCTGCGAGCCTTTGTCACTTCGGCCAGATCAATATCTGCAACAACAAATCCGGGTTCTTCATTGTCAATTTCAGCAATGATTTCGCCCCATGGATTGATGATCAGCGAATGACCAAACGTCTCCCTGCCATCTTGATGATCCCCGCCTTGTGCGGCCGCGATCAGAAAGGCCCCGTTTTCAATAGCCCGCGAGCGCATGAGAACATGCCAGTGCGCGCGCCCTGTCTGCCGCGTAAAAGCAGCAGGAGCCGTCAGGATTTGTGCACCAGATATCGCCTGCTCCCGGTAAATGTGGGGGAAACGGATGTCATAACAAATGGACAACCCAAGCCGTGCTTCATCCGTATCAACTACCAGATTGCGTGTTCCCGGTTGATAGACCTTTGATTCCCGCCAGCTTTCGCCATTATCGAGATCAACGTCAAACATGTGAATCTTGTCGTATGTCACAACCAGTTCACCTGCGGATGAGAAAAGAAATGCGCGGTTAGCCGCCTTCTCCTCTCCGGTCAAAACTGCATGTGAACCTATATGCAACCAGACCCCAAGCTCTGATGCGAGCTTTG
Organism: Pseudomonadota bacterium; assembly: GCA_039189355.1. Classification (GTDB taxonomy): domain Bacteria; phylum Pseudomonadota; class Alphaproteobacteria; order Rhizobiales; family Rhizobiaceae; genus JAALLB01. The sequence goes on along the minus strand of JBCCYR010000358.1, from coordinate 2,728 downwards.
CTGAATGTCTGACAAGAACATCCTCAGCCTGCGGCTTGATCTCTTCGAACAAGCCCTTGCGGCTCTTTTGCAATATCCCGGTCATTTCCGGTGTCTGGATATAGGTTGCGCCATTGTTTGCAGCAGTCCGAACCAGTTCTTCCATCACATCGCAATTCTCAGCGATTGAGGTTGTAGAACGCATCTGAACAGCTGCTACACGCATATTTTATCCTTGCAGCATCGGGTCAAGCTTGCCTGCACGGTCAAGTGCATGAAGTTCATCGCACCCGCCCACATGTTTTTCACCAATGAAAATCTGCGGAAATGTGCGACCGCCATTCGATTTCTTGACCATTTCAGTCTTGAGTTTTGCATCCCAGGTTGCATCAAGTTCCTTGAAACTGACACCTTTGGATTTCAGCAAGGATTTGGCAGCACTGCAATAACCGCAAAATTTTCGTGTATATATTGTAACGTTTTTCATCTTGTTGATCCAGATTTCGGCTCGATGCGGGATATGGTCTCACGAGGGGTCAGTTTCAACCTTTGAAAACACCAACACATCAATGTTACTGGCACCGCCACGTTTCAAGGCGCGGGTTGCAGCCTTTACAGTTGCACCCGTTGTATACACGTCATCTATCAACAGGACACGTTTTCCCTTGAGGTGAACTCTGTTCGCCTCCGGCACGACAAATGCACCTGCAACATTCTTTTCACGCTCTTTTTCGGTAAGGCCGACTTGCTGTCGTGTTGCTTTTCGCCTGTGTAAAATACCTGAATTGTATTCAAGATTGCCGATTTTACCGAGACATCTGGCCATTTCGCCTGCCTGATTGAAACGCCTTTTTCTCAAGCGGGAAGGATGTAGTGGAACAGGTAAAACAACATCTGCATCATCAATCAGCTGTTTTCCGGCGACCCACATCCACTTTGATATCCAGGGTACAAGATCGGTCCTGTCTGAATATTTTATCAGGGATACAAGCCTTCGAGCCTGTTCATCATATGATAAAACTGCCCTGAGACGATCAAACGGAGGTGGATTGGCAATGGCTTCAGCACTTAGAAAATTGTCCCCCATGTCGACGCTGAAAGGTGTTCCCATGACCGGGCAAACCGGTGCCTGTATGAAAGCAAGATCACTCCAGCAAGACGGGCAGCATCCTCCATGCCGCGCCAAATGCACATCACACAAAAGGCAACTGTTTGGCACCAATACATTGGAAATCGAACGGGAGATTGCCCGTACTTTTTTTGAAATGCCCGATATTTCCGTGGAAAGCTGCATTGGGACATCATAATAAGAGCGGATGCAAAAGACGAGTCCACCAAAACTGTTTAATCACAAGCGTCTGGCTGCAGGTTTGTTGCGTGCAAAAATGATCAACAAACCGGATGCAGATTTTCTTACCAGAATTGCGGCGGAAACAATCACGGAACGGCTTGACGCAACAAACCGGGATTTTGAAACCGTTGCGGATCTCTTCAGTCACCATGAGTGTGTACAGGATATTCTGAACAGGTCTCCGAAAACACGGCGTATTATTTCGGTGAAAACACCTCTGCATGCGGGAGGCAGTAACGGTTCTACAAAGCAAATAACCGTGGTTGAAGGTGACCTGGATTTCCTCCCATTTGGAAAAGACACCCTTAATCTTGTGACTTCAATATTCGGGCTCCACTGGTCAAATGACCTGCCCGGCATGTTTGCACAAATCCACAATGCCCTTGCACCGGACGGACTGTTTCTTGCAGCATTGCCGGGAGATCAGACTTTGCGGGAATTACGGGAATGCCTGATCGAAGCCGAGACTGAACTCAGCGGTTCTATTTCACTGCGGGTAGAACCGTTTGGAGAAGTTCGCCAACTTGGTGCATTGCTGCAGCGCGCAGGATTTGCGCTGCCGGTAATCGATACGGAACTCTATACGGTCCGGTATGCTTCAATGCATGCACTGATTGAAGATCTCCGGGCTATGGGCGCAACAAGCAAGTTACTGGCCCACGCCGGATTCGGGCCTAAAAACCTTTTTGATAGGGCTGAAAAAATCTACCAGCAGAAATACTCTGACACTGACGGAAGGATCAGGGCAACATTTGAAGTGGTTTTTTTATCCGGATGGACACCTCACGCATCCCAGCAGCAACCATTGAAACCTGGGACTGCTAAAAGCAGGTTAAAGGATTTCCTCTAAATGTTTGGATTATGAACCGGTCGCAGATGTTATTGTGGTGGTAATATACTGGTACATGGCTTCGGTACCTGTTCCAACCGCTGTAATCCCGCTGATAATGGCCACCCCGATCAATGCAGCAATCAAACCGTACTCAATAGCGGTTGCTCCACTTTTATCCTTCAAAAATGCTAGAACTTTGCCCATCTTGCGATTCCTTATGCTGCGCCGATACGCAAAGGTTTACAGAGATGGTTTAAAGACCTGGTAAAAAAGCTTGATAAACCAACCCTTAAAACACCGTTCATGATTTTAAGCATTGATCATCAAAAGGCTTATTGCTGTTTTGGAAACTCGTCCAAAACACTTTTGCGAACAGTATAGCGCTTGGTCTTTTCAACCGAACCTGTGATGACGTTATCAATACCAAGCGCGCGGTTTTCAGCGTATTGTTTTGATGCATGATTGAGCATTGGAGCGCTCATTAGAGCCACTGCGACCGCCAGAGCGCTGAAAAAAGCAGCCAATTGAACACTGGATTCCCCGGATTGCGATTTTCCAAATTCTTT
>JBCCYR010000357.1:0-3460 GCA_039189355.1 Pseudomonadota bacterium | reverse complement strand
TCAGCTTTGACCCCGATGGTTCAAAGTCAGCAAGGTCTAACTTGACCTCCCGCCACTCTGATCCGGCGAAAAATGAAGCTTGATAATACTGCCACGGAAGTACGGTCTGAGACGTACGAACATGCACGAAGTATCGCTGGTTGTTTCCCCGTACCTTCAACCGGAAACCGATTACACCGTCAGAAGGCGCCACATCCAATTTCCGGCGAATTTGTATGAAACCGCCATTGTTCTCTGTGCTCACAGTGCCAAACAGATGACCAAGTGCTATATTGTTCTCGGTCTGGAATTCGATCACCCCCGACGATCTGCCACCCATCACCGTATCTGCAATGTAAGACCAACGCTTTTCCGGGCTGGACTGGAAATCATCAATTAGACTTGGGTCGCTAAATGCCGGAGTGGGATAGGTCATAAGCAAAACAAAAACAGAAAACGCGACTGTTAGAAACTGCATATCTGTTTTTTCACTCCAGACTGGTCGTCAATTTGATCTGTACCGCTCAGCGCGTTCGATAGGGATCGCGCTGAACATTGAGTACTTCATTCGCCAATCACGAAGCAGGCAGAATTACTTTGTCGATGACGTGAATCACTCCATTATCCGCTGCGACATCAGGAGTCACGATGTTTGCATCATTTACCATCGGTCCATTGTCGAGATCGATTGTGACTTCACCACCCTGCACAGTTGCAGCTTTCATGTTGTCTTGAAGATCAGTAGACATCACTTTTCCTGCCACGACGTGGTAGGTCAAGATCGCTGTAAGCTGGTCTTTGTTTTCTGGCTTCAAAAGGTTTTCCACTGTGCCCTCCGGAAGAGCCGCAAAGGCATCATCGGTTGGAGCAAACACAGTAAACGGGCCGTCGCCTTTCAATGTTTCTACAAGGCCGGCAGCTTGGACAGCTGCAACCAGTGTTTTGAATGAGCCGGCTGAAACGGCAGTATCGACGATATCGGCTGCCGATGCAGAAACAGTCATTGAAAGGGCAATAGCAGTAGCTGCGATAGTACGCTTGAACATGTTATCCTCTTTTGATGTTGATTGGCCGCCTAGCACCATAGCTAGCGGTATTATAGATAACGTGCGTAAGAATGAATTAGTTTCACATTACTGGTCTTTTGTTGCTTACGGATACTTAATTTCCGTCTGCTTTGGGCCCGGAAGCTAGCATTGGATAAAACGAACGGAATGTCAGAGTTCACTGTTCAGTTTGCGCCATCAGGAGAATGGTTGCAAATGTTTTGAGGCTTATTTGGAACGGCTTCATTAAGAGATCCTTGCTTGCTGAGAGCACTGTTTGGAAGAGGCTGTTCCTGGCTTCAGGAGTGCATAAGTTGGCTGGCTCGCTTCGAGGCTGAGGACCACGTGGCTGGCTGGCTAAATGTGACTGTGGTTCCCCGATTTTTCGGGAATGACTTTCAAAGACGGCGAACGTTGCTTTTTGGAAGCTTTTGAACTTTTTTTATCTGATAGCTCAGCCTCAAGTTCGGCAACTCTTGCTTCAAGCTCCTCAATGCGCATGCTCTTTTCTGTACTGTTCGATAGCTTGTCAGACAACCAGCGTCTTATCGAACCCAAGGTCGTATCGGGCCCCTGAGTGAGAGAAAACCAACCGTCAGAGACCCACACGCGTGCTTCCAAAACTCCACATTGGCCGACGGTCTTGATGCGGTCCAGATGAACTGGCGAAGTAGCTGCAATTATCCAGCCAGCAACCGTAATCGCTCCCGCCCAGATCGATAGTCCTGACCAGTTTGCCGCGAAGATTAGCATGATACCCGGAACTAGAATGGATAGCCTTGCGACCCAAACCCACTTTCGTCGGTTCAATATTGGCTGATCAAACGTTCTTCGCCGCTTTGGATTCGTATCAGCCAGATACCAGATGCCTGCCAGACTAATGAACGTGTAAAGCAAGGTCATACCAAGAACTTACTCCGCAGGCTCAGGTTTAGCTGAGAGCCTGCTCTCGGTATCTCTAATCCGATGCCAGAATACTAGAACCAACCCTGAGAATAATAGTATCAAATCGATCGCGATCACGGCGCCTTGCCCTTGCGATGTCAACGCTTCGCTCCAGCTTGTACCACCGGTAAGATGGCGCAAGATCGGCAATCCCAGACACATATAGCCGGTCATCTGTCTAAAAGATTCTTCGGGCAGCGACCCACGAATGCAACCAACAATTATGATGGCCGAAGCCAGGAAAAAGCTTGCTGGTGTCCACCAGGCTGGATCACCCGCAGGAAGCGTTAAAAAGAACGCGTATGCCGACACCAACATCGCAATCGGCAATCCCCAAATGAACACATAAATCCATTTGTGAAATTCCCGCCACAGGCGCTGCTCTTCGCGCCGCTTGGTCCATAACAGCATTCCGGTTGCTGTCACGAATGCCATGGCAAGGCCTAATCCCAACCACACGATCTTGGACGCAAACCCGGCGAAGTTTCCAAAATGTAGCGGACCTATGATGCTGATAAGGCTAGAGCCGACGGAAGGAACCTGTCCAAAGGCTGGCTTAAATCCCATGAACTGTCTTGTTACACCCTCATAGCCAAGCACCGTCGCAACCAACTGGCCATCAGCTGCAGCCATATTTATCCGAACGTTTGCCGAAGCAGTGTCATAATGCTGGATCAAAATTGAATTTATTACACCATCTACGCGTTTGCTTGCATCTTGTAGAATGTAATCGAGGCTGGCCAGCGGGGCTTGCGCTTTACTCAGGCTTTCGGTCCCGCCAATAATAGTCTCAATCATGGCCGCCTGATCACCGCCAAATGCAACCATTGCTAGAACGGGGATGCCAATATCACGGACAAAACTGAAAAAGACTCCGGTAAAAGCAAGTAATATAGCGAATGGAATACCCCAAGTGCCGGCAAGATTATGATAGTCACGAGCTGAAAGAACCCGTTTGCTGGTTCGTGCCGGGAGGAACATTTCCCGGATCAGATGCCGGTGTATCAAAATGCCGGAAATGGCCGCAGCCATCATCATCAATCCCAATATCCCGACCAGAATTAGGCCATATGGTCGGGGCAGATAGAGTTCCACATGCAGATCCACCCAGAATTGCTTAAGCACATAACCAGGTTCTGAAGGCTTATCTGAAAAAAAGCCTTCCCAGCGATTTAAGATCTGGGTTGTATCGGGATCGATTGTTAGTTCAACTGCATTGTCTTCCAGATTGTTCGTTTTAGGGTTGATTTCATGAGCCCTGAACGAAAGCACCAGGTTGTCCTCCCGATTTCGAAAAATAACTACTTCTTCGTAAAACTTCGGATCTACAGATCGCGCGTTCTGACGGAAAACCGAATCCACCTTCGATCCGATGCCTGTTGAATTATAGGCACCGGGTTGCGACCAAATACCGATTTCTTTCGCAAAGACTGCGACTGCACCAGTTACGATAACTACATATAAAAGAAGGCCCAGGACCGTACCTGACC